>JAUVYC010000138.1 GCA_030603285.1 Spirochaetota bacterium | reverse complement strand
CAATTTCGGGGGTGTATCGGCAATCAATATCAGTTTTGCAATAGAAGAGAAATCCGATCTTCATTTTCGGAATCTTGATACTCTAAGATATGTGGATCATATAGAACAGTGGATAAGAGATAAGGAGCTCTTTGGGCCAACTATCTCCCTTGTCGGTTATATTAAAAGGGCAAACCAGCTCCAGAACAAAAACAATCCGGAACAATACATACTACCGGGCAGCAACGCTGACCTGCTTAAAATACTGATGATGTTCAAAATGTCAAAGTTTACAAAAAGCCTGAGCAATGTTATTACCGAAGATTTCAAGAATGCAAATATCATAGTACGACTGTCCAGCGTGGATAAACCTGATCCTACCATTTCCAGGTTCAAAGATTTTATCAAGGATTTTAAAACGCACATTGATGAAAATCCCTATACAGGTATTTCAGTAGAGATGTCAGGAGTCGATATTATCTACATTTCCCTCATTGATTATCTTATAAAATCTCAGTTGTTGAGTATTGCTATTAGTGTTATAATTGTATTCTTTATCATTGCATATACTTTTCGATCTTTTGTGTATGGATTTTTCGGCCTCGTACCCATTATTTTCGGTATACTATTAAATTTTGGGGCGATGAGCTATCTTCATATATCTTTAGATTTTATAACTTCCATGATTGCAAGTATTGCTGTAGGTTTGGGAGTTGACAACAGCATTCACTATCTTATCAGGTTTACTAAAACGAAACACAGCCTTCCCCTGGGTGAGCGGATAAAGGCTGCTCTTATCAATTCCGGAATTCCGATTTTCTTTACTTCATTGACTCTGATAGCAGGGTTTTCTGTGCTTTTATTTTCAAGTTTTAAACCAATATTGTACTTTGGTTTCCTTATTTCAGTTACAATGCTCGGATGTCTTATCGGTGTAATCTTTGTTCTCCCAGCGTTTATCTACTTTATAAAACCCTCAGCAATTATTAAGGGACGAATAACATAAATATTATGAAAATATTTATTACAGGAGCAACCGGATATATCGGGACTAACCTGGCATTGCGTCTTGCTAATTCAGGACACACCGTACATGCCTTGTATCGTTCAAAATCAAAAGCTATTCCATTAAAACATAATAATATCAAATTATTTGAAGGAAATATTTCAGATACGAAAAGTTTAGAGCGTGCAATGCAATCATGTAATGGTGTTTTTCATGTTGCAGCTTTTGCACGAGTGTGGGCAAAAGATCCCAAAATATTTTTTGACATTAATGTTGATGGCGCTTCAAATATACTGAATATAGCTGCCCAATCAGGAGTTAAAAAAATAGTTGTTACCTCAACAGCCGGTGTTTTCGGTCCTTCTATTAACGAAGCTGTCACAGAAGAGAGTAAAAAAACCATCGATTTTTTTACAGAGTATGAAAGATCGAAATCTACGGCAGAAGAAAAAATTCTTGATTTAGTCAGCAAAGGACAAAATATAGTCATTGTAAATCCTACCAGAGTATATGGTCCAGGTTTATTAAGTGTAAGTAATGCTGTTACAAGAATGATAAAGCTTTATATTGAAGGAAAATTTCATATAATACCCGGAAACGGAAAAAGTATTGGGAATTATGTTTTTATTGATGATGTTGTTGATGGCCATATCTTAGCTATGAACAAAGGTAAACCCGGAGAAAAATACATACTTGGAGGCACAAATGCCTCATACAAAGAGTTCTTTGATATACTCATCACTGTATCGCAAAAAAAGTATTTTTTATTTAAATTGCCTCTGCCTTTCATGACTGCAACTTCGAATTTAATGATACTAATGAGCAAATTATTTGGCAAACCACCACTGATTACTCCGTCATGGGTAAAAAGGCTTATGTATGATTGGGAAATCTCCAGTAAAAAAGCTGAAAATGCATTGGGTTATAAAATTACTCCTTTAGCTGAAGGAATGAAAAAAACAATCAATTGGATTGAGGCAAAATTTCATGTAAACAATGACAATCTGTATTAATACGGTTAGATTCTTTTTCTTAACTTTTATAGCTTAATTATACGCATAATATATATGGAGGATTATGGTGTTTAAATCATTCATTTGGAAGCCTGAATATTTTGATTCGGTGGTTGTTCTTTCTACTTTTATAGTCGGCTATTTCTTATACTGGTTCCTTTCAAATTCATCTTTACTGGTATCCTTTTGTAAAAAAAATTTTGGTGGAGAAAAAACGCAGTCAATAAACATCCTATTACAACGTCTTATCGGGACTGTGTTTTTAGGCATACTTCCGCTGTCGGTTGTTTTAGGTATACTTCCGGAAAATCTTTCTGATTTTGGAATAAAACCTTTAAAATCTATTTTTGTAATTTACTGGATTCTGGGAATATATGCAATACTCATTCCCCTTATCATTAGTTCTTCAAGAAAACCCGGGTTTTACAGTATTTACCCGCTGATAAGACAAAAAAAGTGGAATCGGAAACTGATTACTAGTAATACCGTAAGCTGGGGAATATACCTTTTAGCGTATGAATTCTTATTCCGCGGCTTTCTGCTATTTGGGTGTATAAGGTCTTTTGGCTCATGGCCCTCTATTCTTATAAATGTTTCATTATATTTTTGTGTTCATATACCCTATGGTTTTTGGGTATCTCTTGGATCTATCCCCTTAGGTATCGCACTCTGTATTTCTTCTATTCATACCGGTACTATTTGGGTAGCTTTCTTTGTACACCTGTTAGTTGCACTACTAAATGATTATACTGCATTAAGAGCGAATCCTGAAATAAGTGTAGAAAAAAAAGCAGCCCATTAGTCTAATGGTTCCTTTTTATATTCTTTTATCCAGATAATCATTATTTTTAAACCATATATAAGCTTCTTTGATTGCCGTTTCTATGGGTGTCTGAGGAAGATCAAGCGCATTAATCGCCTTTTTCGCTGTGTAATAATGTTCATCGCATGCAATTCGTGCCAAAGTAAAGCTAATTACATTGCTTCTCCGGGTAATGGTGCCAAAGAGAGAGCCGAACATTCCATAAACTTTAGTTAAAAAAGGCGGATAGGTAATCTTTGGCGACTTTACTTCAATTACATGAGCGATCATGGAAAAAAGTTCCCTGTACGATAGATTCCGGTTTCCCAGTATGTAGCTCTCCCCTATTCGTCCTCTATCAAGAGCATTCGCTATACCAACAGCAACATCCCTGACATGTATATAGTTTCTGCCCCCAACCGCGCAGCCCGGCATACGACTCTGATAGATAGCCAGTATTATAGTTCCGAATCCGGGTTTCGAATCAAAAGGCCCAATCAAAAATGTGGGATTAACTACAACAGCCCTTAGTCCATTCTTCCTAACCTCCTCTAAAACAAGCTGCTGTGCCAGATATTTTGTGTTAAAATAGTCAAGGTGGTATCTTGAAGCACTGTAAGGGCGTGTCTCATCACCGGGATTTTCCTTTGAACCGAAGCCGAAAGAGTTTGCAGAACCTACATAGATAAGTCTTTCTACCCCTACAATTTTAGCAGCAGTAATAATATTACATGTTCCCTGGACATTAACCTGTCTTAAAAGTCCTGACCGGGCTGGCCATGTGTTTGTGATCGCTGCCGTATGGATGATGGCACGACAACCATCTGCTGCTTTCATGACTTCTTCAATATAAAGAATATCTCCCTGATTGACTTCTATCTTTAGGCCATTCAGGTTCGTGTTTTTGCGTCCCTGTTGAATTAAGGCACGTACCTCATAACCTCTATCCAGTAATTCCCTTACCAGATTGCTGCCTAAAAATCCATCTGCGCCAGTTACCAGTATTTTCATCTCTGCATTTCACCGGTTTTTTATATTTCTTATTACCATATTACGTAATGGCAAGACTTATAATATCTGTTTTTAAAATTAATTAAACCATAATTATAATATTATTTTGAATTTTTTCAATATCTTATTTATATTATTTATAGACTTTCCTAGTGCGGATAAGCCGCATTCTTGATTTGTAGAATTTCCTTGCCAAAAAAGCAAGGAAATTGTTATTAAGGTACTAAAATCTAAATTATGGTTAATTCTTATGAAATACCATATAGGCCTCGACATAGGCTCAATATCAATTAATACAGTAATAATGGATGAGGAGTGTAATATTGTAGGAAACCATTATGATTACTGCCATGGTAAACCCTTCCATCAATTAAATAATATTTTATCCCGTGTTCTTAATAATTACGATCAAAGTGCCATTGGGTATGTTGCAATAACAGGAACAGGAGGTGGGCTTGCTGCTGAACTCATAGGCGGATATTATGTGAACGAACTTGTAGCGCAGGCTACTTCAGTTGGTCGTCTCTATCCCCATGTAAAAACAATTATTGAAATGGGTGGTGAAGACTCAAAACTCATATTTATGGAAATAGGTGACGGAAGATCCGGACTGACAGATTTTTCTATGAACAGTATATGTGCAGCAGGAACAGGTTCATTTTTAGATCAGCAGGCGAAACGGATAGGAGTTTCTATAGAAAAAGACTTTGGTAAATTAGCATTAAAATCGAAGAATCCTCCGAGAATAGCCGGAAGGTGCAGTGTATTTGCCAAAAGTGATATGATTCACCTTCAGCAGATTGCTACTCCAGTACATGATATAGTAGCAGGCCTATGTTTTGCTGTCGCCAGGAACTATAAAAGCTGCCTTGCACGTGGAAAAGATCTTGACAGGCCAATCAGTTTTCAGGGCGGTGTTGCTGCAAATGCCGGTATGGTAAGGGCATTTAAGGAAATTTTCAGTATGAAAGATGCTGAGCTCATCATCCCAGAATATTATGCATCCATGGGAGCTATAGGGGCTGTTTACCATATATTTGATAACCTACCGAAAAATATGAGCTCTTTTAAAGGTTTGCATTATCTTAAAAATTACCTTACTTCTGAAGAAAAAGATTGCGATCATTTACAGCCGCTTGTACTAAAATCCCCTGTAATGGATAAGAAAGTAGTAATTAAGAAGACAGTAAAAGAACCAATCGGAGTTTACCTTGGGTTAGATGTAGGTTCTCTCAGCACAAATGTGGTATTAATCGACGAAGAAAACAATGTTGTCGCACGAAGTTATTTACCGACTGCCTCAAGACCTCTTGAAGCAATAAAAAAAGGACTTTCTGAAATATTCAACGAAGTCGGAGACAAGGTTGAGGTAAAAGCAGCTGGGACTACAGGCTCAGGTCGGTATTTGACAGGGGATTTCGTGGGGGCTGATACAATTCAGAATGAGATAACAACTCAGGCAACGGCTGCAATCGCATATGATCCAACAGTTGATACAATATTTGAAATTGGCGGCCAGGATTCCAAATTTATAAGTATTGATAATGGTGTCGTAGTAGATTTTGAGATGAATAAAGTGTGCGCGGCGGGGACTGGATCATTTCTGGAAGAACAGGCAGAGAAGCTTGATATAGATATAAAGGAATTTGGTGACATTGCAATGGGCGCAGAGACACCCTCGCGGCTTGGAGACAGATGCACTGTATTCATGGAATCCGATCTTAATGCACATCAGCAAAGGGGCGTAAAAAAAGAGGACCTCATCAGCGGCCTTGCATATTCTATTGTATACAATTATATACAGAAAGTCGTAGGAAAAAAACGCATCGGGAACAGGATATTTTTTCAGGGAGGTGTTACAAATAACAAATCTGTCATTGCTGCATTTGAAAAAGTAACAGGAAACCCAATAATTGTACCGCCCCACTTCGATGTTACAGGTGCAATCGGTGCAGCGATGCTTGCAAGAGAGGCCATAAAAGGGAAAAAAACAAGATTTAAAGGATTTGAGATTGGTACAAAGTCATATTCACTTGATAAGTTTACATGCAAAGCATGTTCTAATCAATGTGAAATCCGCAGGGTAAAAATTGAAGATGAGAAAAAACCACTGTTCTATGGTGGAAGGTGTGAGAGATATGAAGTTGAGGAGAGAAAAGGGAAGGGCAAGGATATCCCCAATCTGTTCGAAAAGCGCATGAAGATGCTCATTGGGAATTATAAAGAAGAGCCGAAGGATAATCGGATTGCCATTGGGATCCCCCGTGGTCTTATGGTATTTTATCAGTACTTTCCATTATGGCGCACCTTCTTTGAGGAATTAGGCTTTCGAGTGGTTATTTCAAGCCACACTAACAGAAAACTTATAACCAGTTCTCTTGAAAAACTTCAGGCTGAAACATGTTTTCCTGCTGAAGTGATGCACGGTCATGTATATGACCTGTTTTCGAAAGATGCGGATTACATTTTCCTGCCCTCTATTATAAATTCAAAAGCCACCAAAGAAAACCCCACCCGGAATTATAATTGTCCATGGGTACAAACATTCCCCTTTATGGCTCGAGCAGGGTTAATAGACAGTGAATCAGGAAAGAAGCTGTTGATTCCGGTACTTCATTTTAAGTATTTCGGAAAAGTACTAAATAAACAAATTTCATCATTTATGAAAGAAAAGTTCGGCATTTCTACATCGAAGACAATAAAAGCTTTTAAAAAGGCAGACAGGGTACAGACAGCCTTTGAGAAGGGTGTTGAAAATAAGGGACAGGAAATCCTCAATAATCTTTCGCAAAACAAGGAAGCAGTTGTAATAATTGGCCGTCCGTACAACACAAATGATCCTGAGTTAAACCTCCATCTGGTAGAAAAACTTATTAATTTGAATGTTCTTCCCATACCGATTGACTTTCTGCCATTAAGCCATGAAAATATTTTCAACGATTACAGCATGATGTACTGGCCGAATGGAAGGAAAATACTTGCTGCTGCGAGAATAATCGCAAGAGACAAACGAATACATGCAGTCTATCTTGGGAATTTCAGATGCGGGCCTGATTCCTTTTTAACGCATTTTGTAAGGGAGGAAATGAAAGGTAAACCTTATTTGCAGCTTGAAGTCGATGAACATAGCGCGGATGCGGGTATGATTACCCGGTGCGAAGCATTTCTTGACAGTTTACGAAGCAGCAGGATATTAGAAAAGAAGAAAAAGGAAAAGAGCTTCAAGCCGGGATCCATACGGAATTATATTAATTATATTGATGAAGACAGGGTTATGTACATACCCAATATGTGTGACCATACCTATATGCTAGCTGCAGCAGTGAGGCATTTCGGTCTTAATTCGCAGGTGCTTCCCCATCACGATGAAAAGACATTAGAGCTCGGCAGAAAATATAC
>JAUVYC010000024.1 GCA_030603285.1 Spirochaetota bacterium | reverse complement strand
CTTTTTATCTACCTCAATCCCCTCCCCTTCATTTTTCAGAGCCTGTTGATAAAAATATTTCATAAGAGATGTTCCATGGTGCTGTGCTATAATATCAATGACTTCCTGCGGCAATTTTAACTCCTTTGCCAGTTCAACTCCTATCTTGATATGAGCTTTTAAAATCGAATTTGATAATGATGGTTTGATATAGTTATGTTTACTCTCACCCTGATTATTCTCAGTATAGTACTGAGCATTAGATATCTTGCCGATATCATGATAGAGTGCAGCAACTCGTACAAGGAGAGGATTGGCCTTAATATACCTTGCCGCATTTTCCGCCATATTGGCAACATTTATACTGTGATGATAGGTCCCTGGAGCTTCAACCTGTGTTTTTTTCATAATGCGGTTGTTCAGATCTGCAAGTTCGAGAAGTCGGAAATTGGTAGGTATATTTAACAGTATTTCAAAAAATGGTATTGTTCCAAGCGAAAGGATAACTGAAACAACTCCATTTCCCGCGCCCCATATAAGAAGGGTAAAAAACTCTCTTGATGTTAATTCTTTGAGTAGTCCGACTGCAGTTAAAATCAATCCATTTGCAATCACAATTAAAATGCTTGATTTTAATACATCACTCCTCTTTTCAGCATTCTTTACAGCGTAAACTGCAATAAGACCGCTCCCAATTGAAAAGATAAATGTATACGGGTCATTTCCAGAAATTAACAACAGAAATATTGGTAAAATCATCGCAAGGGTGAAGGAGAATTTTCGTTTAAACAGAGCTTCCGCAGTCATAGTAATACCTGCCGTTGGCACGAGAACACCAAAAATCATATTATGAGGCAAGGTTTTAATAAGTGTAATCAGATATGAATAGCTAACAGTAAAAAAGGTAAAAGAGATAAAAATAAGATAATTTTTAAAATCAATGTTCATCCCTTCATCCATAAATGGAATTATGGAGAGATAAAGGATAATTAAAAGTAGTATGCCAATTCCTACAATAGCTCTCAGGTTGAAATTACTCGTATAGAGGGTAATTGCTTTTAATTTTGGAAAGTTTTCTTCATTTATCTCTTCACCACGCCGTATAACAATAGCTCCTTTTTTGATTGTATTAAGCACAGGTTTAACTTTTTTTATTTCTTCAATCATTAATTTATTACTCTCTTCACTGTTGAAGAAAAGGTTTGGTCTTAAGAAGAATGCCGCATTTTTAACAAGTACATTCCTGTATTCCGGTGATAATTCTTCATAATGAGCCAGAATAAATTCATTGACCCTGATATTAACCTCATCTTCAGCAATAATCTGATCTGCCTCTATTGTTTCATGAATAATCTCTGTCTCTTTAATCTTTTTTAATATGATTCCCCTTTCATCATATTCATGCAATTCGTTTCTTTTATAAATACTCAACCCGGTAACCAGAATATATTTAACAATAGATTCCAACTGTTCTTTATAAAGTGGTATATCATAATAGGTTAAAATATCTTTTAATAGAGTTTCATCAAAATCTATGTAAAATTGTTCATTAATATTTTTGATCTTATCTTCATCTGCCGGATCTTCATCTGCCGGATCTTTATCTGCCAGATCTTTATCTGCCGGATCTTTATCTGCCAGTTCAGTACCGCTTATTTCCTCTATAAAATTAAAAAGTAAACCGAGCTCCTTCATAACATCTTCATTAATCGATACTTTAAAATCAAATATAACCGGCGTCCTCTTTTTTACTTCATTTTTACGCTTTTCTGTTTCTTTCGAGTTAATGTAAGTTATATCTCTAGGACTAATAATATCTTCCCCGGAAATATTCCCTAAAATGTAATTATACCGGACACCAAAATATGGTTTTGCTATCATCCAGAGCATTACACAGAAGCATCCTATTATAACTCCATAGAATGCTATTCTCTCCATGCACTTTTTCGACATATTTATTTTCATCATGTTCTAATCTTGCCCTGTACCCCGATGTCTTTCAAATGCTTTAATAATCTTTTCTACAAGAGGATGGCGCACTACATCCTCTGGTCCAAAATATATAAATGAGATATTATCTATGTTTTTCAATATCTTTGACGCTGCAATCAAACCGGACTCTTTTGTTTTTGGCAAATCTATCTGGGTAATATCTCCTGTTACAATCGTTTTAGAATTATACCCTATCCTCGTTAAGAACATTAGGACCTGTCCCCGTGTAGTGTTTTGGGCTTCGTCTAATATGATAAATGAATCATGTAGAGTCCTTCCCCTCATATACGCCAAGGGTGCTACTTCGATTGCGCCTTTTTCAACGTATTTTTGAAACATAGTATAAGGAATCATATCATAAATTGCATCATAGAGGGGCCTCTGGTAGGGATTAACTTTTTGTTCAAGGTCTCCAGGAAGGTAACCGAGATTCTCCCCGGCCTCAACAACCGGTCTTGTGAGTATAATTCTTGAAATATTCTCTGCTATAAGATAGTTAAGGGCGAAAGCCATTGCAAGATAGGTTTTACCTGTTCCGGCAGGACCTATTGCAAAAATAAGGTCGTTCTCTTTTATTGCTTCAAAATAGCAGGCCTGACCCGAAGATTTTGGTGTTATTATCTTTCCATTTGGGCCAATGGAAATCTGTTTATTCTGAAGCTCAATTATACTAAATCCTATATCTTTTTTAACCCTGTTGATAATAAAAGAAACATCATTGCGATCTATTCTCTTTTTATTATGAAAAAGAGAAACAATATTTTCAATTACTTTCTTTCCTTCTTGAATTCTTTTGAAACTTCCACGTAATATAAGCTGTGCTTCCCTGCCAGCTATATAAAGACCAATTTCTCTCTCGATTTCATGGATTATTTTGTCACTATTTGCATAAAAAAGCTCCTGAACATTTCTTTCAGAGAGCTCTATTCTTTCTTCAGCTAATTGTGTACCATCTTCTTTAATTGAAACGGTACTCTTACCTAATTTAAATGATTCTGAATCTTCCATAACCTCTTATCAGCTTGTTATTAAACTTCAAGTGGTCTATAATTGAGTTGTATTTCTGGTTAAAAATAACCCATAAATAATACTATATTCTTTATTATAATATACAATAGTATTATTTTAAAATACTCTTAAAAAATACTATAATAAAGCAAAAAAAGTAATAGAATCAATGTTATGATAAAGGATGACCAGTTGTTAATCCTAAATCAGAAAGCTGCTTCTCTGTAATAGTATCCGGAGCACCTGTAAGCGGGCATATTCCTTTGTTTGTTTTAGGAAAGGGAATTACATCCCTTATTGAGTCTTCGCCCTGCAACATCATAACAATTCTGTCAAGGCCAAATGCAATTCCTCCATGAGGAGGGGCGCCATATTCAAGTGCATCCAGGAGAAATCCGAATTTTTTTACATTTTCTTCTTCTTTGAATCCCAGAACACCCAGGATCTTTTTCTGAATATCTATCTTATGTATTCTAATACTTCCGCCGCCAAGTTCAACGCCGTTTAATACAAAATCATAACTCCGAGATTTAACTTTAAATGGTTCTTTAGGTATTTTGTCTAGATCCTCTTCGTTTGGTGATGTGAATGGATGATGTACAGAAACAATTTTCTTTTCCTCTTTGCTCCATTCAAAGAGAGGGAAATTAGTGACCCAGCAGAATTCCAATTTATCCTTATCAACAAGGTCCAGAACATGTGCTAATTCAATACGCAGCTCTCCTAAAAATGAAAGCACAGCCTTTTTCTCTCCAAAAACTGCCAGTAATAGAAAATTATCGGGATCATTAATATGATCCATTTTCACACTGATTTGTATTTCAAACAGCTTTGACATTGGTCCTGATTCAGTACCATGAATACATTTTAACCAGGTAAAAATGTCAACACCTTCCTTTTTTGACAATGTTGTATACCTATCTAATATTTTCCGGGATACCTTTCCAGGGTCCTGAATAATAATACCATAAAGAGATTTTCCCTTTTCAAGCCCTTCAAGAATGAATTCCTTCGGTTTTAATGCAGAAAATGATTTAAGGTTTAGTAACTGCATTTCATACCTTAGATCAGGTCTATCTGTACCGTAAAGCTCAAGCGCAGTCTCGTAATCAAGTCTCCTGATAGGAGTCTTAAGTGCTTGTTTATAACATTCCTTCATTAATCTCTTGAACATGTCGTCGATTATATGATAAATATCCTCTTCACAGATAAAGGATGCCTCGATATCAATCTGAGTAAACTCCGGCTGTCTGTCAGCCCGCAGGTCTTCATCTCTAAAACACCTGACAATCTGATAGTAATTCTCAAAACCTGAGATCATCAGTAATTGTTTAAAAATTTGCGGGGATTGCGGCAGTGCAAAAAACCTGCATGGATTCAACCTTGAAGGAACAAGAAAATCCCTGGCACCCTCCGGAGTAGATTTTGTTAAAAACGGGGTTTCGATATCGATAAATCCGCATTCATTTAGATAATGCCGTACACTGTTCACAATTTTATGGCGCATTATAACGTTAGAATGCATTTCGCTGCGCCTGAGATCAATATATCGATATCGAAGCCTGAGCTCCTCAGATATATTACTCTGTTTTATCACCCCTATAGGAGGTGTTTTTGAAACATTAAGAACTGTTATATCATCTATCCATATTTCATAATCTCCTGTAGGTATCTGGGGATTTGGATTCTCCCTTCTCCTTACTTCTCCCAGGGCTTTTATGACATACTCCGGTTTTATCTCCAATGCCTTTTTAAAGCTCGTTTTATTAAATTGCTCATTGAAAACAAGCTGAACAATTCCTGACCTGTCTCTTAAATCTAAAAAAATAACTCCACCATGTTCCCTTTTTATCTGTGCCCATCCATATAGTTCTACGGTTTTGCCGATTATATTCTCATTAACATCCGTACAATAGTATTTTTTCAGGACATCCTCCTGTATTATAAAAATAAAACAGAATTAAAGATTATCTTTCATAAATGAAAAGTCAAGGTTTTTGAATACTGGGGTAATAGAAATACTTATTGACAAAATAATCATGTCTTTTAAAATAAATACAATAATCCACTGGCGTTTATTAATGGTTATTTTGTGATATATACATATTAAATGGAGGTAAAAGATGGCTTTTATTCTTGGAAAAAACTGGAAGAAAAGTGAACTGCTTTCCTTTATCGGTGACCCAGGCCAGATTGCAGGTGCAAAACCCTTTGAGTACACAGAGGGAAAAGCGCAGGGTGTACGCGGAGTTTCAGTAAACACGGGGGAAGGTTTATCTTTCACTGTGTTACCCGGAAGGGGAATGGATATACCGGAAGCTTATTTTAAGGGAAAAGCTCTCCACTTTTATTCAGGAACTGGTGTTACCTCACCCGCATACTACGAGGAGCCGGGGATTGGTTGGCTCAGAAGCTTTTTTGTTGGATTACTGACCACCTGTGGAATAACTAACTCGGGCGCTCCCAGTGTTGATATGGGTGAACCCTTCGGCCTCCACGGGAGGGTGGCGAATGCTGCTGCAGAAAACCTCTGTTTGCATCAGCGCTGGGAAGGGGATGAGTTTATCATCTCCATTAAAGGAATGATCAGGGAAGCGAAAGCGCTTTTTGAAAATCTATCCCTGACAAGAACGTTTGAAACGAGGCTCGGGTGGAAAAGATTCCGGCTTACCGATGTTATCGTAAATAATGGATTCGAACAGCAGCCCCTAATGATGCTTTACCATTTCAACTTCGGCTTTCCTTTACTGGGCCCTCACGCAAAGGTTGTTGGCCCTGTTTTGGAGACCAGACCTCGGGACGAAGAAGCAGAAAAGGACAATGGTGTCCGCAACTGTCTTAAATTTCCGGAACCCATGGATGGCTATAAGGAAAAAGTCTTTTTTCACAATCTTGCAGCGGATCACAAGGGTAACACCTTTATAGCACTGGTTAACAGGGATATCGGTGACTGCACACCTCTGGGAATAGTTCTGAGGTTTAATAAAAACGAAGTTCCGGCTTTTACTCAGTGGAAAATGCCTAAGAAAGGTTTTTATGTTCTTGGACTGGAACCCGGAACAGCAGTTCCCCTTGGACGGGGCAGGCTCAGGGAATTGAATAAGCTTCCCTTTATTAAAGGGCAGGAAAGCCTATCGATTACGATCGAATTTGAAGTTTTGGAGAATATCGAAGAAATAGAATCGGTTGAAAAAGAGGCAGAACGGCTGCTAAATAAATAATAATGTAGGGGCAATTCATGAATTGCCCCTACATACGATTAAACTGCAATCAAATTAGGTCGCAATCTTCAGAATCTTGGGAACAATATCAAGCAAAAAAAGTTCAAATTGTAATGTATTAACATAATAATAAGTAACTTTACTCTTACACAATTTGTGAGTAAACCGCACTAATTATCAAGTAGAGATTTACTGCCTTTAATGCAGTAATGATCAACAATAAGGTATTCTACTAACCGTGACACTTCTTCCTGTGCTTTTTCAATATTTTCTGTTTTCCTCAGTGATTTTTCATATACCTGCCGGATTTCAGTGCCAATATTTAATTTTGTGAGTCCATTTTTAATCGCTTCAAGAATGTATTCTCTTTGAACACCTGATCCGCCATGTAAAACAAGCGGTATTCGTGTAACGTCTCTTAATTTTTTTAGATGATCAATATTAAGTTTTGCTGCTACTTTTTTATCATCTTTTGCAGCACCTGTAACTGCGCCATGTATATTTCCAACAGCAACTGATAACCAGTCAACTCCTGTTTCGCGTACAAAACATTCTGCATCTTTGGGTTTTGTAAACCCTCTTCCTGAATTAAACAACTCTTCGTAGGGTGGGATTGGGCCGTTCTCATGTCCCAGAACTGCACCGAGCTCAGCCTCAACAGGTGTATCTTTTTGATGCGCCATTTCAACAACCTGTTTTGTAATCCTGATATTCTCATCTAAGGATAACCGGGAGCCATCAATCATTACTGAATCATATCCCAGGCCTAATGCCTCTTCAAGAAGCACAATGTAATCAACTTTCATAGCATCTTCATCGATAACCGGAACATGGTCCTGATGTATTGAAACAAAATCAGGGTTTCCATATTTCTTATACTCTTCAAACACTACTGTAAAACTCACCGCACCAAATTTTTCAATATCAGGCCGTGCAACTTCAAGCATTCCAAAAGTATCCAGTTTTTTTAATGTATCGCAGATCGGCTTTATCATTTCCGGATAGGCAGCATTGAAAGCAGGTATTAAAACTCCTTTTTCATATGCCTTTTTCATGTTGTTCATTACTTTGATGCTCATAATACGCCTCCCTCATCCACTTTCCCCCTTCGGCCATATTGCCAGAATATTCCATTTTCATTTTCAGGTTCACATTAACATATCCTTATAGTAACAAATCATTCAGTCTGAGGATAGTTATTTACTATTTAAACACATAAATTTCTTGACAGTTTTTCCTAAATATAGTTAATTTATAAGTACTTTTTTTCCTTGCATACCCCCTTATAACTATAGGAAATAGGTATCCCATAATTTGAGCTAAAAAGACCTTTGTTTATGAGAATTAATCTCTCTAAAAGAAAAATTAAAGATATTTTTGTAACCAAAATAGAAGAAATCAGCGGCCAAAATCTCCTTGCCTGCTATCAATGTGGCAAATGCTCAGCGGGCTGTCCTGCTATCTACGAAATGGATATTCTTCCCAACCAGATAATCCGTTTCGCCCAGCTCGGTCTTAAGGATGAGCTTTTACAATCAAAATCCATCTGGATCTGCGCTTCCTGCTTAACTTGCAATGCCCGTTGTCCGAAAGGTATCAACATAGCTGAAGTCATCGAAGCCATCAGGCAAATTTTGCTGCGTAAAAGGGAGGATCATCTTAAAATCAATAAGCTCTCAGATGCAGAAAAGGAAAATGTCCCTCCTATAGCTATTATCAGCAGTATGAGGAAATTTACATCTTAAATTTTGAATTATAATCTCTTATAGCATACGGAATCATAATGAAAATAAGCTATTATCCCGGATGCACCTTGAAAAATAATGCGGAAAACTTTGAAGATTCTACTTTATGCTCCTTGAAATATCTAGGAGTAGAAGTTGAAGAACTCCCCAAATGGAACTGCTGTGGAACCGTTTTTTCTTTATCTACTGATGATTTGATCCACCATGTAGCATCCATCCGCAATCTCATTCGTGTCAAAGAATCCAATTCAGACAAAGTGATGACTCTCTGTGCAATGTGTTACAATACCTTAAAAAGAGCAAACGAGAGAGTTAAATCCGATCCAGAGAGCCTTGATAAAATAAATAAATTTATGTATCTAGAAAAAGTCGACTACGAAGGCGATATTAAGGTACTTCATCTACTGGAATTGCTGAAGGACGAAATAAAATTCGAAAACGTAGCCAAAAAAGTGAAAAACCCCATAAAAAATTTAAAAATTGCCAGCTATTATGGGTGCCTTTTGGTGCGTCCAAGAGAGATTGGTCTTGACGATATCGAAAACCCGACTATTCTGGAAAATTTCATGGTTGCTTTAGGTGCTGTCCCGATTGATTTTCCCTACAAAACCGAATGCTGTGGGTCTTACCAGACAGTGGACAAACCTGAGATTGTGGCTGATCGAACATACCATATCCTCACCTCAGCCCAGGAACAGGGAGCTGAAGTCGTTATTGTGAGCTGTCCTCTTTGCGCCTTTAACCTTGACCACCGTCAGAAAGAAACTGTAAAAAAACATCCTGATTTCAAGAATATACCTATCCTCTATTTTACCCAGATTATGGCTATTGCCCTGGGCTGCCCGGAGGAATCTTTGAGGTTCGATCTTCACTTTATAGACCCAAAACCTATTTTAAATGATAAAGGATTAGTATGAGGGGCAAATGATTCATTTTGGAAAATTAAAGCAAAAGAAGGGCAAAATTCACATTAATAAAGACAGGTGTAAAGGATGTGCATTTTGTGTTGAATACTGCCCCAAAGATGTGCTTGAATTGTCAGAAGAGTTCAACATAAAGGGTTATCATCCTCCGAGGATCAAGAATGAGGATGAATGCCTTTACTGCCAGCTCTGTGAGACAATATGTCCTGAATTCGCCATATTTGTCACTCTCAAGAAAGAGGAGGAAGAAGTTGAAAAAGGTGAAAGCTGACCCTAAGGGAGTTTTAACCGGAGCTCATTATTTTGACGGAGACTATGCTCTTGCCGAGGGAGCTCTGGCTGCAGGATGCCGATTTTTTGCCGGTTATCCCATCACTCCCTCCACTGAAACGGCTGAAAGATTTTCAGAAAGGATTCCCTATGTGGGGGGTGTTTTCATTCAGATGGAAGACGAACTTGGCTCCATTGCTGCTCTGATAGGGGCCTCCTGGGGAGGAAAGAAAGTCATGACAGTTACGTCCGGCCCGGGTTTTTCGTTGATGATGGAGAATATAGGATTAGCCTGCATGATGGAAACTCCTCTTGTAATTGCAAATGTCCAGAGAGGAGGTCCTTCAACAGGACTTCCTACTTTAACCGGTCAACAGGACATGATGCAGGTCAAATGGGGCTCTCACGGAGATTATGAAATCATCGCCCTCTCTCCCGATTCTCCTCAGGAGTGCTTCGACCTCACAATTGAAGCTTTCAACTTATCCGAAATCTACCGTGTGCCCGCCTTTGTTATGACGGATGAGTGTGTTGGACATATGCATGAGAAAGTTGTCATTCCTCCTGCTGAAGAGATTGAACTGGTCGAAAGGAAGTGGTACAAAGGCCCAAAGGATAAATATCTGCCTTACAAGCCAGACAATGATATGATTCCCTTCATGGTTAAGGCAGGAGACGGCTATCGCTTCCATACAACAGGTTTAACTCATGATGAACGCGGCTACCCTGTCATAAATGCGGAATGTCAGGATGTCTGCGTACGTCATCTGGTGGATAAAATTAAAATGAACGCCGATAAAATCATCAGGATTGAAGAAAACCAGACTGACACTGCTGAAATCGTAGTAATTTCCTATGGAATCACCTCAAGAGTTACGACAAGAGCTGTCCATAAAGCAAAAAAAGCCGGCATAAAAATCGGCACAATCAGGCTGATAACTATATGGCCCTTTCCTGAGAAACGAATAAAAGAGCTTGCAAAAACAATAAAAGCTTTCATTGTCCCTGAGATAAATTACGGCCAGGTGGTCCTGGAAGTGGAGCGATGCGCCAAAGGTCAAGCTCCTGTTATACATGTCCCTCACTGCGGCGGATGGGTCCATGATCCGGTTGATATCTTCAATGCAATCAAGGAGGCTTCGAAATGAAGGATTTCGAAATGAAGGAAGAAGATCGTGACGAAAAAAATGACCCTGATGATGCACGGCATCCTGATGATGTACATCCTGATGATGAAAGTCATCCTATGGAAGAGCTGCTTAGAATGGACAGAATACCTCATATCTGGTGTCCCGGATGTGGAATAGGAACTGTGGTCACTTCCTTTGTCGAAGCTCTACGGAAAAGCGAGATCGACCTGGATAAAACTGCGGTTGTATCTGGAATTGGGTGTTCTGGAAGAGTAGCCGGCTACATTAAACTGGATTCTTTCCACACAACTCATGGCCGGGCTGTTCCCTTTGCTACAGGATTAAAACTGGCAAACCCCGAATTAAAAGTTGTTGTATTCAGCGGAGATGGAGACATCGCTGGAATCGGAGGCAACCACCTCATCCATGCTGCCAGGAGAAATATGGATCTCATGATCATCTGTGTAAATAACTTTAACTATGCCATGACAGGGGGTCAGGTTGCAGCCACAACACCTACTGGAGCCAATGCCTCCACCGCGCCTTACGGCAACTTTGAATATCCTTTCAGCCTCCCTTATCTCGCTGAGGCCAGCGGCGCAACTTATGTGGCCCGCTGGACTGCTCTTCATCTCAGGAGAGTAACCAAATCTATTCAAGAAGCTTTCGGAAAGAGAGGCTTTTCTTTCATTGAAGTAATTACTCCCTGTGTAACTCTTTACGCACGCAGGAATCGACTTGGCGATGGATTAAATCTTTTGAAATATTATTACGAGAAATCCGAGATTCAGCATGGAGCTGATACCAGAACCCTTGATATCAGTTACCAGGGTAAACTTACTGTTGGTAAGTTTGTCGATAAAGAAAAACCAACTTTTCTAGATTGTATGAACGAACATCTCGCCAGAGTTTTAGGCGATAAATACCGTTTTTATGGAGTAAGCCATGACTGAGATTAGGTTTTCTGGTTTTGGTGGTCAGGGAATCATTCGCTGCGGTCTCATTACTGGGAAGGCTCTTTCCCTTTTTGACAATAAGTATGCAACAATGACTCAGAGTTTCGGTCCTGAAGCACGCGGAAGTGCCTGCAGTTCTCAATTGGTTGTTTCTGAAGACCGGGTCCTATATCCTTACATCACGGATCCAGAAATCCTTGTCTCCATGTCGCAGGAAGCCTACGAAAAATATGAACAGGAACTGCGGGATGATGGTATTTTAATCATTGACAGGGATTTAGTAAAGCTTAAGCCTCCTGGAGGGAAAATCAAAACCTACTCCATTCCTTCTACCAGGTTTGCGGAAGAGTTAGGAAATCGGATCACAGCCAACCTGGTCATGCTGGGATTTTTCACTGCAGTTACTCAAATCGTTTCTTCGGAGGCTATGAAAAAAGCACTCCCGGGTCTGGTCCCTGGAAGATTTCTAGACCTGAACATCAAGGCTTTTGATAAAGGATATAAATACGGCAAGAAAATTTTAAACGAAGAAAAGAAAAACAGCAAGAAGTGAGACGTAATAAATGAAACGAACTGGCGTTTTTATTTGCCGCTGCGGTATAAACATCGCAGGAACAGTCGATGTCGAGAAGGTTGCCAAAGAGCTCTATAAGCATACAGGAGTTGTACACTCAGAAGATTATATTTACATGTGCTCTGATCCCGGCCAAAACCTGATTGTAGAAGCCATAAAAGAAAAGAAGCTGGACAGCGTGATTATCGCCTGTTGTTCTCCAACCCTACATGAAACAACCTTCAGGAATGCTGCAAAATCTGCCGGACTCAATCCTTTTCAATGTGAAATCGCAAATATCCGGGAACAGTGCAGCTGGGTTCATAAAGATATGGAAAAGGCAACAGAAAAATCGATAAAAATTACCAGGAGCGCTGTGGAGAGAGTTCGGAGGAATGAATCTTTAGAGCCCATAAGCATCCCTGTCACCCGAAAGGCTCTGGTGATTGGCGGCGGAATCTCAGGCATCCAATCTGCACTCGACCTGGCCAACAGTGGCTTTGAAGTCATACTTGTAGAAAGGTCTCCTTCCATCGGAGGCCATATGATCCAGTTGTCTGAAACCTTTCCTACCCTTGACTGTTCCCAATGTATTCTGACACCAAAAATGGTGGAAGCTTCTAAACATCCGAAGATCAATCTCATGACCTACAGTGAAGTTCAGGAAATCTCCGGGTATGTGGGTAATTTTAAAGTGAAAATCTTGAAAAAGCCTACTTATGTTGACCCTGATAAATGCACTCTCTGTGATGAATGCACCAGGGTCTGTCCTGTGGTTGTACCCAATGAATTTGATATCGGTCTAACCGGGAGACGCGCTATCTACATTCCTTTTCCCCAGTCCATTCCGGCTACTTATACTCTTGACATAAAAGCCTGCCCTGGTCTTCTGCCTATTGCATGCGGTAAATGTGAAGATGTGTGCGAGCCGAATGCGATTGATTTCGATATGAAACCGGAAATCATCGAAGAAGAGGTTGGGACTATTATTGCTGCTACTGGATATGACCTTTATGAAAAAGAGTTAATGTCCGAATATGGCTATGGAAAATACCCTGATGTCCTGGATGGCCTTCAGTTTGAAAGGCTCTGTTCTGCCTCGGGCCCTACTATGGGAAAAATCCTCAGACCATCAGACCACAAAGAGCCCAAAGAAGTTGTATTTGTCCAGTGTGTCGGCTCCCGTGATCCTGAACTTCACTGCGCCTACTGTTCAAAAATATGCTGCATGTACACGGCAAAGCATGCCATGCTCTTCAAACATCATGTGCATGATGGCCAGGCCTATATCTTTTATATCGACATCCGGTCCGGAGGAAAAGGCTACGAGGAATTTGTTCAGAGGGCTGTAGAAGAAGATGGAGTTCTTTACCTTCGAGGAAAGGTTTCGAAAATATTCGGAGATAAAGGCAAACTCAAGGTCTGGGGTGTTGATACACTTTCCGGTAAAGACATAGAGATCGATGCAGATATGGTCGTTCTGGCCATGGCCACGCGGCCATCTAAAGGGGCAGAAGAACTTGCAAAGAAACTCAAAATAGCCATAGATAAGGACGGCTTCCTCTCAGAAGCTCATCCGAAACTCAGACCTGTAGAGAGTGTTACTTCCGGAATGTTTCTTGCGGGAGCAGCTCAAGCACCCAAAGATATTCCCGAAGCTGTGGCTCAAGCCAGCGGCGCGGCTGCCAAAGCTATTACCATCTTATCACAGGAAAGACTTTACCATGCCCCTACAGTGGCCATGGTTAATGTCAATCTCTGCACAGGCTGTGAAATGTGTGTTCATGTATGTCCCTATGATGCCCTTTCCCTCAAAGACGGCAAAGTCGAGGTGAATGAAGTCCTGTGTGAAGGATGCGGGACATGTTCGGCCACCTGTTTAAGAGCAGCCATCCAGATAAAAAACCTGACTCCATTACAGGTTCATGAAATGATAAAGGCATGTCTGGGAGGTTGATAATGGCAGAAGAATTTGAACCAAAAATAGTCGCTTTTCTCTGTAAGTGGTGTTCCTCAGCAGGAAGCGACCTGGCTGGTGTCACCCGGATGGAGTATCCATCCAATGTTGTTCCGATCACTGTCATGTGTTCAGGGAGTGTGTCTCCCCTGTACATATTCTCTGCCTTCAACAAAGGAGCGGACGGAGTTCTTGTTTCAGGATGTCATCCAGGCGATTGTCACTATATCAAAGGCAACTTTTATACCCGGCGGAGAATAACCATGGTCAAGAAGCTTCTGGAGTATATCGGCCTTGAACCCCAGCGCTTCCAGATGTCCTGGGTCTCGGCGGCTGAGGGAACAAAGTATACACAAATCATCAAAGATTTTGTCAAAGAGCTCAAACCACTTGGTCCTCAAACAAAGCTGAGGAGAAATCCATAATGTGGACAAGCCACATTCAAGATTATCGGGATTAAGATACTAATGGTAAACCTTGAAGATCTCAAAAAAGAAACCAAAAAAATTCTGGAAGAAGAAAGAGTTAAATACATCATCGGCTATAAAAGAGGATCTAACGGCCTGATGCCGGTCCCGGCTTTTATTAAAAATCCTGAAGATGTTGAGAAGTTGATATGGGATCCGGCATGTGTCTATAACCTCAGCCGTTTCCTGGTCGATGAAAAAAGAAGGAAAGCGAAGGAAAAGAAACCGGATGAAAGGGCAGTAGGACTTATCGTAAAGGGCTGTGACAGCCGGGCCCTTAATGTCCTGCTTCAGGAGAAATTCATAAACCGGGATGATGTTTATATTATTGGAGTCTCCTGTGAGAATACAGGGATTGTGGATGAGAAAAAACTCGCTAAAAAATTGAAAGGCAAAAAAATTTTAAAGATTGAGTACAGCGAAAAAGATAATTTTGTTACCACGACCGAAGATGGCAAAACCGAGATTTCTGCTCAAGGAATTCTTGCCGAAAGATGCCTTGAATGCAGAGCCGGTTTTCCAGTCATATATGATGTCTTTCTTGGAGAAAAGGCTAAACGAAAATTAGACAATCCCTGCAAATCCTTAGAAAATATTGAAAATCTATCCGGAGAAGAAAGGTGGGCCTTCTGGAAAGAACAATTCGATAAATGTATCCGCTGCTATGCCTGCAGATCTATATGTCCAATGTGCTATTGTGAGGAATGCGTGGTGGATACTATAAATTATGCTGTCGCAACAGATACCACTGCAGAAGAAAAGGCACAAAGAATAAAATGGATAGAAAAATCTCCTGTGGCTTCAGAAAATATCGTCTATCACCTGGTCAGAGCCATCCATCTTGCTGGACGCTGTATTGACTGTGGAGAATGTGAAAGAGTCTGTCCTCTGGATATTCCAATTCGGCTCTTGAATAAGAAATTGGAAAAAGAAGCCAGAGAACTTTTTGGCTATGAGGCTGGTCTTGACCCTGATCAGGTATCTCTTATTTCAAGTTTTAAGGATGAAGACCCGGATGATTTCATCATTTGATTGCATCCTATGATTTTATCATTTGATTTTATTCTATGATTTTATCAGGTGAAACTATGGAAAAGATACTGACAAAAAAATCCTTCCCTCAATGGGTAAAGAAGCTTGCATCTTATAAAATATATGCGCCCGTACAGAACGGCGATCTCTTTAACTATGAGGCCGTCGATGGTTCAGAGGGCATAAACCTGGATTATCCCAACACTGTCCTCTCCCCTAAAAAAATCATCTTCCCCCAGAGAGAAATCTTCTTAAAATTTAGCGAGCTCAGCAATTCAAACGAAGAATGCCTTGATGTTAAAGAGATTCTCCCTGATGACAAGCCCTCGGTTATCTTTGGAGTAAGACCTTGTGATGCAAAAGCTCTTACCCTGATGGACAGGGTTTTTAGAGGTGATCTTAAAAATCCTGATCTTGAAGACCGGGGTCTTGAAGACCATGGTTTCAGTGACCTTTATTATTTAAAAAGAAGAGACTCAACAGTCATTGTCGGGCTTGCCTGTAAAATACCTC
>JAUVYC010000226.1 GCA_030603285.1 Spirochaetota bacterium | reverse complement strand
AGCGGGAAGAGCACCCTTCTCAAAATTCTTGCTTTTATTGAGTTTCCTTGCAGGGGTACAGTTAGCTTTAATGGAATAAAAGCTACAAATGTAAATGCTCCGCTTACACAGAATGTGACACTTTTATTGCAGGACCCGTACCTTCTTAAAAAAACAGTATTTGAGAATGTGGCCTATGGATTGAGGGTAAGGAGAAGAAAAGATAATTTAACAGCCAGAGTCTGCGAGTCACTCAGGCTTGTAGGGCTGCCGCCCGAAAGGTTTGCACGGAGACGATGGTACGAGCTTTCCGGAGGGGAAAGCCAGCGTGTTGCACTTGCGTCAAGAATAATTATAAACCCGGAAGTGCTGATCCTGGATGAACCCACTGCCAATGTTGATCAACACAGTGCCTTTTTGATTAAAGAGGTGATCAGCTCAATTCGTAAAAAGTTCGGCACATCACTTATTATTGTAAGCCATGATCATATCTGGCGAAACCAGGTTACTGATAAAAATATTGATATCTATGAGGGACGTATCAGGGAATATAGTACACATAATATTGTACACGGTCCATGGACTCCTGCTGCTGAAGGCTTATGGGAAAAAACTTTACCGGATAACCAGAAAATATATGCGGCGAATCCTCCTGACAAAAATGCTACAGCAATTTTAAGCCCTTCTAATATTATTGTTTCAACAGAACAGCCGGTCAGTATATCTGCCCAGAATATTCTCAAGGGAATAATCACATCGATGAATATGGAAAAAGAGCCGGGGAAAGTGCGTATAGATGCTGCTGTTTCTGACATGCCCCTTACCTGCAGTGTGACACAGCATGCAGCCGGGGATCTGCAGCTTATTCCCGGGAAAGATGTATGGGTGGTTTTTAAGGCCTCTTCTCTCCAGTGGCATTAAAATGAATGATTGAATAACATATGGTGGCTGCCCTTTTTTAAAATGAATGATTGAATAATAGGATGGTCAATTGTATAATGTGACGTTGAAAATGTAAAAAAGGGGTGCAGGAAAATATTAAAAATACATTTGCGGGAAAATACGAAGTTAGCATATATTTACCTGCTGAAATGGGTTTTTCTGTCACTGCTTGCAGGAATTCTCGGCACCATAATTGTACATTCATTCAAGTTTTTATTATCAGGTATAACTCATTTTTTACTATCTCATCCTGTTCCGCAGCCTGTGTATGCTGTCTTCGGAGCTCTTTTCACAGGAGGGATAATATATAAGATGCAGCCTGATGCATCAGGCGAAGGTATCCCCTCTTATATACAGGGCATACGTTTCAAGGAAGGTTCCCTTCCCCTCTCAGTAACCTTATTTAAATATCTTTCAAGTCTCGCAACTCTATCAACCTTTGGAAATGGCGGTGTTGTTGGTCCTGTAGGAAGGGTTTCTGCAGGAGTAATGTCATTTGTCAGCAGCGGGTTACGTAAAATAGGCTTCAGGCTGGAAGATATCCGTACTGCCTCAATCTGCGGGATGGCAGCAGCAGTGGGTGCGATTTTTCATACCTCCATTGGCGGCGGCATCTTTGCAGTGGAGATTGTACAGAGAAAGAGCATGGGATATCAAGATCTGTTCCCCGCAATATTATCCAGCTCAACGGCTGTTTTTTTATCAAAAGCGTTCGGCCTGGGAACGTTTTACAGTATACGCGTACCTGATGTATTTATGGATGTCAGGATGATCGGCTGGCTGCTGGTACTTTCAGCACTGGCAGGGATTTGCGGCGGATTTTACACGAGGCTGTATGCATTTATCAGACAGTTAATAAAAAGAGAAAAGGGGCGGGTCCTTATTAAGGTCGTTATAGGGTCAGCAATTGCATCAGGGATTGCATGGGCCATTAATCCTGAGCTCCTGGGTGTAAGCACAGGGCTGATACAGGCAATTTCACAGGTGATATACCTTCACTTTCGGGTAGATTAACTGCAGCGGTTCCGATCGGCTGGGTCCTGGTTATTATGCTCATTTGCAAAGCGCTCTGTAATTGCATTACTGTAGGCTCGGGAATGAGCGCAGGATTTACCGGGCCGGCTGCAATGATCGGTATGTTGCTTGGAGCGTCTTTTGCGTATTTCTTGAATATAGGGCAAAGCTCTCCGACCTTTTATGCATTTATTGCCGGAGGGTTTTCAGGCATGCTTGCAAGCAGCATGAATATCCCCCTGGCAGCAGCAGTCATGACAATTGAGATTTTCGGATTACAGTATGGCCTTCCAGCCGGGCTTGCAGCAATTGTGGGTTTTCAAATAAACCGCCATTTTACAATATATGATTATGCCGTTACAGGAGCAGGTGTATCTCCTGGAAAAACTGAGATATCCGGAAGCAGTTGAAAAACTATATAGAGTTGAGCATTTATATATTAGCAGGGGCAATTCATGAATTGCCCCTGCTGCTTTGCAGAACATATATTTACCCAAACTGAAGGGAGAGAAAGAATGCGAATTGTAATGGGTTCGGATCATGCAGGATTTGAACTAAAAAAAAGCCTTGTGGTTTTTCTTCATGAGCTCGGCTATTCAACCCTCGATGTAGGTACGGATAGTCCGGACCCTGTTGACTATCCTGAATATGCAGAAGCGGTCGGGACAGCTTTGATTGAAAAACGCGGAGACCGCGGCGTGCTGATCTGCGGCAGCGGAGTGGGTGCTTCTGTTGCAGTAAACAAGATGCCCGGTATCCGCGCCGGGCTCTGTCACGATACTTATTCTGCACACCAGGGGGTGGAGCATGACGATATCAATGTACTGGTGTTAGGTGCGCGGGTGATCGGTATTGAACTTGCCCGTGATCTGGTCAGGGTATATCTGGGAGCGGAATTTAGTAAAGAAGAACGTCACATAAGGCGGCTGAAAAAACTCAAGGACCTGGAAATGCGCTACAGCAAATAGGAAAAAATAAACAGATATAAAGAGTATCATGACCCGGGAATGTTTTAAATAAACACTGTGCATTACAACCGTAAGATGGAGGCGAGCCATGCCCAGTTCCACCCACAGCCATAGTTAATCTCAAACCTGGCTTTCCTGATTGCCTTAATATCCCAACCGTCGCGGAAGTTGAACCGGATATCACCTTTCGTAACACTTTTAGGCCCGGATAAACCTGAATCCACTTCGCTTAAACAGAGCATGTGGTAGTAACCGCCTGGCCGGAGCACCCCGCTCAGGCTTTTTACAAACAAAGAGCGTTTCTCACCCGAGTATGAGTGAAAAAGGCCGGAGTCGATTATGGTGTCGAATACGGTGCCGAGATGTTCAAGCTGAAGGGAGTCGAATAACAAAAATTTTACTTTTAAGCCCCGTTCTGCTACCTTGAGCATTGCTTTTGTTAAGGCAGTAGGTGAAGAGTCGACTCCCGTTACCTGGTAGCCCTTTTGAGCAAGGTACAGTGCATTTTCTCCTGTTCCGCATCCAACATCAAGCACGCTTCCGTCTATTTCTCCAGCCTTTTCAAGATTTACAAACTCCGCCTGCGGTCTTCCGGTATCCCAGTGGGAAATATCTTGATAGGATTCTTCAAACGAGGTCATGACGTTATTCGGAAAAAAGAGAATTTATTGTTATAGTGTCGATGTAGCAGCAAATTTTAAATCCGTTCTAATAAAGAAACTATTACAAAACATTACCTTTACTTTTAGGAAAAAACAAAGGTTTTTTGTAAATATTTGTGGATTTTATCTAAGCAAGTTGAAAGAAATAAAGAGCTCATTTCCCGTCTTTGTATATAATTTTAAAAAAATATGGTATGGTATTGGATTTATAGTTTTTTTGGTGTATTATTAAATGGAGGGGTTTTTTTCTGGCTCGAATTTTAAATCTTTATTTTTATGGAGAGTGACATGAATAAAATATTATTTTTTGTATTAATCATACTTTTTATTAGCTCTGCACTGCTGGGCTTTTCAGATATTTTCATTACTTATAAGAGCGGTGAATGCAAGGTAGATATAGAGGGGAATGGGGAATGGATAGAAGCTGCAATTGATATGGAGTTATACAGCAGCTCTGTAATTAAAACCGGGCCAGATGGTGAGCTGGAAATCGAAGTTGATGAAGAGACAATATCTATTGGGAGAAACAGCATAATGGAGCTAAATGACCTTCTCGAAAGGGTTGGGGAGAAAAAGAAAACCGGATGGTTAAAAAATATCTCGAAATATGCAAAGAGCATAGGAAGAGACGATGAAACCTATGCAAGTACAGCATTAGCAGGGGTGCGGGGAGATGACACCGGTGGAGAGGAGCTAGAGTGGTTTGAAGATATTGAAGAAGGCGTAATAAAGGAATATCAAAAGGGAAAAGAGCATTTTGAAAAAGGGAATTATACGAAGGCCATTCAGATATTTACTGATGTAATTGATACAGAGGAAACAGTATCGTTCAGAGATGAAGTTGCATTTTATCTTGGCGTGTCATTATTTAATAATCTGCGGTATGCAGAAGCGCTTCCTTATTTAAATGAAAGTATTGCTAATAAAAGGACCTACTTCTTTGAGCTTGCATTAATCCACTATTCGATCACAAACTACTTCTTAAAAAATTACACCAGGGCAATCGAGGGATTTAACACCTACACAGAAGGCTTTGCTGAAGGATATTTGAAGCCCTACGCCGTGCTTATGCTTGGTAAGTGCTATAAAGCCGTCGGAAAAAAAGAAGAAGCACGAGGGTATTTTACCGAGGTAAAGGAAAAATATAAAGATACAGACGTGTATTACGATGCACTTACAGAACTGAGGGCGTTATAAAAACAACTGC
>JAUVYC010000276.1 GCA_030603285.1 Spirochaetota bacterium | reverse complement strand
GCCGGATATCGCAAAGCTTCCTTTTGATACGGATCTGGTATTTTTTGCAACTCCCCACGGCACATCAATGAATATCGTTCCCGAGATCATCAAGGTAATGCCCGGGGTGAAAATTATTGATCTGAGTGGTGACTTTCGGCTGCACAACCCGGTTATCTACAAGCAGTACTATGGAAAAGAACACAAATCCACAGGGCTCCTTAAAAGTTTTGTATACGGCTTAACAGAGCTGAATCGTAAAGCTGTTGCAAAGGCACAGTGGGTTGCAAATCCAGGGTGTTTTGCAACAGGAATCATATTCACGCTGTATCCTCTTTTCAAGGCTCAACTGGTTAAAGGCGAAGTATCTGTGGTTTCCGTTACCGGGTCATCCGGTTATGGCGAACTGCCAGGGGATATTACCCATCATCCGATAAGGGCAAAAAATTTCAAATCGTACAAAATACTGGAACATCAGCACCTGCCCGAAATTGAACAGTTTTTCAGGGAAAAGTTTTCAAACTGGGATGCTGAGATAGGTTTTGTCCCGCAATCAGGCCCCTTTGTAAGAGGTATATATACAACAGCAATGACATATAATAGAGGTATTACAGAAAAGGCACTTAAAGATGCATTTTCTGCAATGTATGAAAGAGAGAAGTTTGTGAGGATGGTGAACAGCTCGCCTGAGATAACAATGGTATATGGATCCAATTATATTGAGATTTCTTATGTTTATAAAAGAAACTTTGTTGTTTCTATGAGTGCTATAGATAATCTTGTAAGGGGAGCGAGCGGACAGGCTGTTCAGAATATGAACGTTATGTTTGGATTTGAAGAAGATGAGGGGTTACAGTTTCCCGGCATGAGGCCATGAGGTGTGTAAAATTATCGGAACATCGAGAGGCAAAACAGCATGGACCAGGCGTTTGAAGAGGTTAAACAAAAAGAGGATTTGTATCAGTTAAATACATATAAAAAGCTCCCTCTATCCATAGAAAGGGGCGAAGGGGTTTATGTTTATGACTCCACCGGGAAGCCATATCTTGATCTTTACGGCGGCCATGCTGTTGCTCTGACAGGCCACTGCCACCCGTCTGTTGTGAAAGCAGTTAAGGAACAACTGGGAAAACTTATATTCTATTCGAATGTAGTGTATTCTTCCGTGAGGGCCAGGGCTTCCGAAGCCTTGATTAAAGTTGCTCCTTCAGGTATGGACAAGGTGTTTTTCTGCAATTCAGGTGCTGAAGCGAATGAGACAGCCATGAAAATAAGCAGGAAATATGCCGGTAAGAAAAAGATTATTGCTATGAAGGACGGATTTCACGGGCGCACAGCAGGGGCATTAAGCGCCACAGGGCTTGGGAACTATAGAAAGCAGTTCAGTCCGCTCCTTGAGGACTATATCTTTGTCGAGTTTGGAAATGTTGAAGCATTCAAAAATACGCTTAATGATGATGTCGGCAGCGTTATACTGGAACCAATCCAATCCATGGCAGGAGTTGAGATTGCAGAGGAAGATTATTATAAACACCTGAGAGAAATATGTTCTGAAAGGGGGATTGTACTAATATTTGATGAGGTGCAGACCGGTTTAGGAAGGACCGGGAGCTGGTTTTTCGGTGACAGGCTGGGCATTAATCCTGATATTATTACCCTTGCAAAGGGAATTGGTGCCGGTATTCCGGTAGGCTGTGTAATTATCGATGAGAAAATATCGAAAACGATCGGACCTGGAGAACACGGCTCCACTTTTGGTGGTGGGCCTGTTGCATCTTCAGCTATTTTGGCAAATATTTCTGTGATAAAAGAGGAGAATCTTGTACAGAATGCGTGGGATGTGGGTGAGTTTATTAAACAGGAACTAAGGGATGTGAATCTTGTAAGGAGAGTAAAGGGGAGAGGACTGCTCCTGGGTATAGAGATTGAAACAGATGCAATCAGGTTGAGGGATTTCCTGCTTGAAAGGGGGATAATAACCGGTACATCATCAAAGAATAATGTATTACGGCTGCTCCCACCTCTTATACTCAAGATAGAAGAAGCTGAGATATTTATAAAGGAGTTAAAAGCCTTTGAATAGAGGGATGAAACACTTTATAACAGTTTCCGACTATTCGATTGAACAGCTTGATCGAATGATCGATGTAGCCGGTAAGCTGAAATCGAAAAAAACAGAATTAAGCCTGAAAGGAAAAACCCTTATTCTTCTTTTCCTTAATCCTTCGCTGAGGACGAGAACATCCTTTGAGCTCGCAATGAAGCAGCTTGGAGGGTGGGTTGTTACGCTCAATGCAGGGGGTGATACCTGGAAGCTTGAAACAGAAGAAGGAATGGTGATGGATGGGACCAGTGTAGAGCATATAAAGGATGCAGCGAAGGTGCTTGGAAGATATGCCGATGCTGTCGGCATCAGGGCTTTTGCAAAGGGAGAGAACTGGGAAAAAGACAAAAAAGACCCGGTAATCGACGTCTTTATCCGGTATGCCGGAGTTCCTGTTATTAATATGGAGTCTTCTCTCTATCATCCAAACCAGGCACTTGCTGATATAATGACAATCCAGGAGAAATACGGCAAAGATTTAAAAGGACTTCCTGTTACAATTACATGGGCAAATCACGTAAACCCGCTGCCGATGGCAGTTCCGAATTCCATTCTCCTGGCATGCTCTATTTTTGGCATGGATATCCGTTTTGTCTGTCCTGCTAAATATGATCTTGATACATGTATTGTGGATCGAGCGCAGGATCTTTCGGTAATATCAGGCGGGAAAATTACTGTTACTGATAATATCAGTGAGGGTTTTAAAGGATCAAAGGTAGTGTATGCAAAGAGCTGGGGTAGTTTGCAATTTTACGGGAAAAAGAAGGAGGAGCAGAAATATCGAAAAAACCTTGTACACTGGATTGTAGATGATGGGAAAATGAAACTTACGGATAATGCTATTTTTATGCACTGTCTACCTGTCAGGCGGGGTTTGGTGGTATCTGATTCGGTTATCGACAGCAGCAGCTCCTTCGTCTATGATGAAGCAGAAAATCGGCTCCATGCCCAGAAATCAGTGTTATATCACATTCTGGGAGTGTAATACTTAAAGAACGGTATCTGGTATGAGAGGAGAAGTGTGTGCCCATTAGAGATGGAAGATTTGAAGGGCAGCTCAATAAAGCCTTTTCAAAACTAAATGCCTCAATCGATTTTGATAAAAGGCTCTACAGGGAAGATATAAAAGGGTCCATTGCCTATGCAAAAGCACTTTTCAAAAAGGGTATTCTGACTGTTGGAGAACAGAACGCGATAATCAACGGGCTTCTATCGATTGAAAAAGAAATTGAAGAAGGAACATTCTCATTCAAGGAAAAAGACGAAGATATTCACATGAACATCGAGCGCAGGCTTTACGAAAAAATCGGGGAAACTGCGTATAAGCTTCATACAGGGAGAAGCAGGAACGAACAAATTGTCCTCGATGAAAGGCTTTTTCTTATTGATGCATCTGAAAAACTGAAAAAATCACTTTACAGGC
>JAUVYC010000239.1 GCA_030603285.1 Spirochaetota bacterium | reverse complement strand
AATTGAAGTTGTGTTTAAAAAAGGAATGCCATACTCATCTTTATCAAGAATAAGGGGTATTTCAGTACAACCAAGAATCAAAGAATCGATAGCCTCTTTATCGATCATCTGCCTTACTATAGATAAAAGGTCATTTCTGGTTGAGTCTTTTATACTTATTAGACATTCATCTTTTTCCGCAATTTTGTCATAAGCTCTTCATGAGAAATAACTGATGCGCCTGCCATACTCTCGGCTTCTGCTTCCCCAGGTTTAAAGATTATCTTCTAAGATCGGTTAAGGTGCAAAAAAGATTCTATTTTTTCGGCAGGTCAAACATAAAGCCGTAAACATCCTCCCCGACCTTTTCACGAACAATTCCTATCTTTGTCTCCAGTTCCATTCCTGTTCTGGGGTTATCCATAAGCAGCCGGCCGCTTGCCCGCAGGCCGTTTTTAAATTCAACAATACCAAAAACCAGGTATTTCTCATCGTATCCCTCCGGAAGCGCATACACCCGCGTCCATCCAAGGAGCTTACACCTTCCACCCAATAGCACCTTTTCCCATGCGGAAAATATTTCCCCAGAAGGGTCTCTGCGGGCACTGCAGTTTTTACAGATCATGGGAGCCGGATAATCAAGGGTGCCGCACTCAGGGCATTTGTAGGCATATACTTCCGGTTTTTTGGGACTGTATTCACTGAAATCAATCATCCTCTACTCCTTTGAACATATTATGGTGACCACATTATTGCCGAAACCTCCAAAGTTTACGGCCAAACCATGTTTGGGGCTCTTCACCTGTCTTCCCTTCTCCGCTTCTCCCCTGAGCTGTTTTGTCAATTCAAATACCTGGGAGACCCCTGTGGCCCCCACAGGATGTCCTTTTGCTTTCAATCCCCCCGAGGTATTGATGGGCAGTTTCCCATCGATTCGAGTAACGCCTTTTGCTATAGCTTCCTTTGATTTCCCGCGCCCCCAAAACCCCACCTCTTCGCTGATTGCAAGCTCCAGAATGATGAACGGATCATGAAGCTCAGCAAAGGATATGTCTTTAGGTGTCAACCCGGCCATAGCATACGCTTTTTCAGCACCAAGGCGCACAGCCTTGAGCTCCAGCGGGTCCTTCCTGTGATGGACGCAGTGAGTATCCGTGGCTGACCCGATTCCGCTGATCATGATGGGCTCCTTTTTTTTAAAATATTTCATTTTGGGCGAATCCACTGCGCACAGGATAAGGGAAGCTGCTCCATCTGACACAGGACACATCCCATAAAGACGGAGCGGGTCTGCGATTAAATTATTCACAATATGGGCATTTTCACTGCCGTAGATCCCTTCCATAGTGCATGGAATTTGTACATGGGCATAGGGGTTTTTAGCGCCATTTTCATGGTCCTTCACCGCAACCATGGCCAGCTCTTCTTCTTTTAATCCGTATCGCTCCATGTACATCCTGGCAAACATTCCTCCAAAGGCCGGGAGCGTAAGCTCGTAGTTGTACTCCGCCTCCGGATGTAGGAGCGTGGCAACGAAATCTGTCCCCTGCCAGCCTGTAACGGTCCGCATAAGCTCCCCGCCGGTTATCATTACTACATCGACCATACCGCTGGCTATGGCTGCGAACCCAACTTTTATGGCGCTTGCTCCGCTTGCAGGGCCGTTTTCTACCAGTTCAGCCATGGCCGGTTCCAGATCGATCCTGCTTACCAGGGAAGAGGCAATACCTGTCTGGTGATTCAAAATGCCGCCGCCCATATTGGCCACAAATACCTGTTCGATGATTTTTCTATCCTTTCGGATATCAGCATCATCCAGCGCATTGGCAGAAGCAAAGCTCATAATATCCACCAGATCGAATTTGCTCAAGTTACCGAAGATAGTGTGTCCTATTCCGACGATTGCAACCTTTCTCATGATTTGCTCCTTTTAAATCCCGGTATCTGTGGATACTCATCCGGGGCTTTTAATGTATCTGCTGTTGCCAGAACCTCAGGATCAACAGGTCTCGTTCCGGTCACCTTCTCATCACGAACCGCATCATATATTTCCTTTGTCAGGATATGGGTGGGCACGCCTCCCAATTCGTGATGTATTTCCGGATAACAATCCCCTGCATTCTTCAGGCCGTACTCAATCATCCATCTTCTAAAACCGATCGGGCTTTCGGCCACGATCCATACTTCCTTCTGGTCCAAGAACTCTAAATGGTGCTCCATTTTGGCCGCAAACAACTGGGCCCCGATACGAAGCCCCCTCTTAACTGTCAGGGTGTGTAGGCTCATGCCGATATTTTCATCAACGCAGCGGCTGGTCACAATGCCTGCAATGACATCATCGATGGCGCCCACAATAATAAATTCATTTGCCACTCTATAGCGATACCACCCCAGCACCTCGGAGTACATCCTTACGGCCACGATGTCATAAAAATCTTCCATCACGCCCATAAGAGGATAGATTGTCTCAAGCAGGACTCCGGTTTCTTCGCGCTTCACCTCTCTGACCACCATTTTTTCACCGCTTGTCAGGATGATTACCTTTGGGGGATAGGGCTTCAGCTCCATTTCTGGGGGTCTTAGTTTTTTCTCCAATTCGTCAACTATCATCGCCGTACTCCTTTCTTATTTCTTTCTGACCTCTTCATGAAGCCAGTCATTAAGCTCCCCGGCAACATCTCCAAACCGGGTGAACCTGGCCTTTTTCTTAAAGATAATGATGAGCTTGATACTATCAGAGGTCTTCCAGCTTCATACGGGTAGATTACAAGCTACAGTGTAACACTTTGGCGGAATGCAGATAAATATCGAGTTGACGGTAAGTACCGGTGGTTTAGAGAAAAAACTATGTTCAGATGGATGGAAGGTTTAAAGTATCCTGAAGATGCAATTCATCACATGGAGAGGATTCCTGAATCTTTGAGAGAATATAAAAAGTATAAAACAAAGGCACGGTTGATACATCTCTCACAGACTGATGAAGAGAAGATTAAACTTCAAATAGAAAGGTTGAAAGAGTTTGATAGTGACCGGTCTCATCACTATTACCTAGAAAAGGTAAAATTAAAACCCTTTAAAGAAAAACTGAGGAAGGGGTGTTAAGTTGAATACTTTTTTATCTATTGTCTTTGTTACACATGGTGATAGAATAAAGGTTGTAGAACGTCTTCTGGCGTCTATAGAGGAGTATAAGAATTTAGAATGGTGAGAATTTGTTTGCGTGGATAATGGGAGTAAACCTTCTTCAGCTTCTTTTATCAGAAACAATTATAATTTTATAATTACAATAAAAAATGAAGAAAATGAAGGGACCTCTCGAGCTTGTAATGCAGGAATCAGGCATGCAAAGGGTAAGTATGTTTTAATTATTAATGACGATACGGTTATTCCAAAGGGTATGTTTTATAAAATGTATGATTTTCTAAAGCAAAATGATTATTATGATGGAATTGCACTGGGTTTAAAAAAAATGATGATAGTTATCAGTCACTGCGTCTAAAGATAATAAATATAAGCAAAAGTAATTATCAACATGAAACGTGATTCATATTATGAGATTCAGAAGTCACTAATCAATAATGGGATAGAAGAAACCTATAAGAATTTTATATAGTTCATAATAATGGGAATAATAATATTTAAAAATAATAATCTTTATACTTTTGGTAATACTGGAATGTTCGTCCAATACCCCGCTTAAGGTTGATCTCTGGATGCCAGTCAAGTATTTTTGAAACCTTTGAAATATCAGTAACGTAGTCTCCTGTTTCTACATTTAGGTAATGTTCTGGCCATGGGATATATTTAACCCTTCCTTTGCCAATCACTTTTGTAATAGTCTCTATCATATCTTTAAATTTCGTTCCAACACCACTACCTATGTTAAAGGTCTGACCGCTTGTTTCTTCATTTGCTGCTGCAAGCAGGAATGCATAAGCAAGATCATCAACATATATATAGTCACGCAGTTGTTCACCATCGCCAAAAATTGTAATCTCTTTATCTTCCATTGCCTGCCTGATAAAATAGTTTACAATAGAATATTTGGAATGCTTCATCTGGCAGCGGATACCATATGGGTTTGCTATTCTAAAAATAACACATGATATACCATGGATTTCATAATAGAACTTATACATATTCTCTGCCACTGTCTTGTTGAAAGCATAAGGAGTTTTGGGTCTTAAATGGTGTGTTTCATCAACTGGAATTTTATTTATCTTCCCAAACTGTAACCGCGACCCTGGAAAGAGAAGCTTTGCCGTGGGATTAAACTTCCTGACATTTTCAAGGATATTTAAATGGCCTATATAATTAATATCTGCATCAAGGAACGGATTTTCTATACTATCATTGTGGCTTACCTGAGCTGCAAAGTTATATATTATATCCTTATCCTTTACCAGGAATTTCATCGCTTCCCTATCCCGTATATCTGTTATATTAACATCTACTTTATCCAT
>JAUVYC010000249.1 GCA_030603285.1 Spirochaetota bacterium | reverse complement strand
ATTTTTCAAAAAAGCTGATTGAAGGATCATTGAAGCATCAAAATTATATCGATTCGATTATTGTTACACAGCTTGAACATTGGGATTTAGATCGTCTGTCCTATATTGATAGAGCAATTCTGCGATTTTCTACCTTTTCATTATTCTTTCAGGATGATATCCCGGATATAGTTGTTATTAATGAGGCAGTTGACCTGGCAAAAATATTTGGAACAGATGATTCCTACAAGTTTGTAAATGGAGTATTAGATGGAATCCGAAAAGGAAAAGGGGAAAAGTGAATAGATCCAAAAAACTGACTACTGTACTGAGAAGAAGCAAAGATACAATAAAAAAAATATTTACCAGTAAAAGAAGAATTATTGAATTTTCTCTCACTATTCTCCTCTTAATCCTCGGTCTGGCAGTTTATCTTACCCTTTCAGACAAAAAAGGAGATATCCTTCATGAACGGTACGATTACACAAATAAGGAGCTAAATGAAGGGACAAATGCCTACAGGCTGGAAAATTTTGATAAAGCAGAAATCCTGTTCTTGAAAGCAATTGAAAGTACAAGAAGAAAGAAGGTAAAGAGTCTTGCTGCCCTTTATCTTGGAAATATTTACTATAAAATGAATAATTATAATGAAGCTATTGATTATTTTCAGAGATCACTTTTTTATAATAAAAAAAATGTCCATGCGCTGTATAACAGTGCTCTGGCCTCTTTAAAAAATGGAGATTCGGGCAGGGCTTTGAAGTATGCTTTAAAAGCATTTGATATAAAAGACGATTACCTGCCTAACCTTCTTTTACTTGGTAATATATTTTATGCAACAGAAAAATATTCAAAGGCGCTCTCTACTTTCAATAGAAGTGAAGATTCAGATGCAGTAGTAAAATTTAACAAGGCCTGTGCATATCTGAGGCTTGGTGAAATTGCCATGGCCGAAAATTTGCTTCACAGTATCATAGATGATACTCAATCTAACCAGACACTGAAAGGAGTAAGTTTTTTTACCCTTGGTTATATTAAGCAGAATAACGACGTTGAGCGAGCAGTACACTATTTACAGAGTGCCCTTGATATTTTTCCATCGAGCGCGGTTTTGAAATATAATCTTTCACTGATACTCTTAAAACAGGAAAATTATCCTGAAATTGCAACTCTCTTAAGATCAGTAAAAGGTAGGCTGAAAGATATAGAATTTAATGCACTGTTCGGCAGGGCACTGTTTCAGGGTAGATATTATAAAGAAGCTTTAGATTTTTATACTGATTTATACGATCAAACGAATGACGCCGATATTGCATATATAATTGGGGATATTTATGTTAAATTGAATAACGTAAAAATGGCAAAACATTTTTATGAAATAGCATCAAAGGACCCTGAAAATGAAGGTGCTTTAATAAATCTTATTCATATTTATCTGGATGAAGGTAATTACAAAGAAGCAGCAGTAGTATGTAATGGTTTTCTCCTTCACGAAAAAGACGATCCGCTGCCTTATACGTGTCTTGCAGAGGTCTGCTTTAGAATGGAAAACACTGCAGCCGCAAAAGAAAACCTGGAAAAAGCAGTTCTTTATTCAAAGGACAATGTTCAAGACCTTATGAGGATTGCAATGGTTTACCAGGAAAATAGATATTATAGTAATGCACTTCAGCTCTACCACAGGATTATATCAATTGATTCTACTTTTCACTGGGCTCATGGCGGGATCGCAGAAATTTACCTGAATACGGGCCATCTTGAAAAAGCGAAAAATATCATTTCAAGAATAAGAAATAATATTGAGGATGCAGGCCTGTTTTATAAATTATCTATATTACTTGCCCAGGCCGATGCTACTGATAATGGCCTTCATATTTACAATGAATTAATACGGGATTTTCCATATCAGTATGAGGCATACCAAAACCTGTCTCTTCGCCTTATTGATACTGGAGAGTATGAAAAAGCAATTTATAATACTGAGAAATGTCTGCAAAATATTACTGTAATTGATAAAAAGATACTATCCAATCTTTACTCGATATTGGGTATTGCACAACGTTTTTCAGGGAATGATCATGAAGCTATAAATGCTTTCAAAACAGCCTATGAGCTCGACGGCGGTAATGAAATTCCCCTTTTGAATATAAAAATGATCAGTGTGCAGGCCCATGATCAGGTTCATAATCAGGCTCATAATCAGGCTCAATAGAGTGAAAACGATCTGTTTTAGAACTTAAGCATAAAGAAAAATTATGCGGCTTATCCATTGTTCAAATGAAATAATTCTGCTATATTAAATTATACCCAGGTTCTTGAATAATTTAACAAAAGTGTTTCAAAAAGTACTTTACATATTATTTAAGTCAAATACAATATATTCATGGTCGATAATATAATGATCCATCATCCTGAGGCAGGGGATACCTAATGCGGACAAGCCGCATTCTTGATTATAAAAATATTTTCCTGCAAACTAAAGTTTGTGACAAAAAAGCAAGGAAATTGTTATTAAGGTCCTATGGTATAGAATACCAGGTTTTCCGATAAGTAATTAATCATGAAAGTAAATAAAACAAAAAAAACAAGTCTGGATGCTGACAGCAAAAACCTTATTAAAGTACGTGATTTTGTTGTCAAAAATGGAAAAAAAATGAGCTTGACTCTTAAACAACTGAGTGAAGTCAAGCTTGCAGTGGATGAAGCCGTATCAAATATTATCAGGCATGCTTACATCGGGAAAAAGGGTGTTTTTCAAATAGAGATGACTAAGCTTGAGGATTTTGTCCGGATAAATATAAAAGATCAGGGTGTAGAGTTTGACTGGGATGCTGTGCTCGAACCTGACCTGTACAAATATGTAGAAACCAGGAGGAAAGGCGGGCTCGGTATATGGCTGATTAAGAAATTAATCGATGAAGTTGAATACAATCGGGTTGATGGGAATAATATACTGACCATGAAGACCTATCTTGTCCCGAGTGGAGTCGAAGGCGTTGTACGGGGTTTGAAGACCAGGTTACCAATAAGGGTCAGGTTCGCTCTCTATTCCGTTGCTCTCATCACTGCTTTGATCCTTGTCGTATATAATGTAGGGTCAAGATACCAGGTCAGTACGATACGAAATAAATTTAATGACCGGTACAAGGCTGTTACCGCGCAGGTTGCTTCTACTGCTATAGATCTGATTTTAAAAGAGGATGATCTAGCCCTTGTAAACCTTGTAACCTCTGTAAAAAGTAGTGATTCTCCTCTTGATTATATAATTATTACAGATGTCGAAGGGAAAATTGTTGCCCATACAGATGTAAAAAAACTTTTCAGCCGTTATACGCGACCAAGGGGTGTCAGACCTCTTAATGCTAAAGACACGGTGGAATTATTTACCTATGTAACCAGGAGAGGGAGGAGATATAATGATTTTGCTGCTGTAGTCAAATACAATAACTCGAAGCTCGGTGAGGTCCACATAGGCATCCCGGAAGATAAATTTGCTGAAGTGAGTGATCTTGTAACCCAGCGGCTGAGAGTTGCATTTATTGCGCTGTTCTTCTGGAGCACTACAATAATCGGTGTGTTTGCCCTGGGTTCTACCTTCATTGTTCCTATAAGAAAGCTTGCTGATGAAATATCCAGGATCAGTGTTACCGGAGAGGCTCGTGAACTAAGACTTACAACTAGAAATCCTGAGGTGAGCAGAATTGGTGAAGCATTTAATGAGATTATGAGAAACTTAAGGATTACCCAGGGACAACTCACCGACCAAACCAGACTGAGGAGAGAACTCCAGCTTGCCCAGGAAATTCAGAATGCACTTCTGCCGAAAGAAGTTCCTAAACTTGAAGGATTTGAGATTGATGCTGCCTACAGGGCTGCTCTTGAGGTTGGAGGGGATTACTATGATTTCTTTGAGGTTGATAAAAATTCTATTGGAATAGTTGTTGCTGATGTTTCTGGTAAAGGTATTGGTAGTTCAATGGTTATGACAATGATCAGGACTTCCATGAGGCTTGAGGCAAGGGGAAATAAAAGGGCAAGTTATGTCCTGGAAAAGGTAAACCAGGTAGCAATGGGGGATATTAAGAAAGGTATGTATGTTACAATGTTTTATGTTATCCTTGATTCAAAGAAGAGGTCTGTAAATTTTTCAAGTGCCGGACATAATCCAATGATCCTCTATAGAGAAGAG
>JAUVYC010000277.1 GCA_030603285.1 Spirochaetota bacterium | reverse complement strand
CCTTTCCTGATGGTCGGAGTGTCGTAACCTCAGGTGAAATGATTCAAAAAGATGAGCTGGTGCGTGTCTTAAAAGTGGAGGGAAATCGTATAGTAGTTCGGAAAAAATAAAAATTTGAAATGTTTTAAAATCAATTTTATCAATTACATGAAGGAGAAGAAAATATGTTCGTAATACTCTATATTTTTCTTGGCATAGTGGCGTTGATTTTCCTTATTCTTTTTATCAAGTTTTTTGGATTGTGGTTCAGGGCACTCCTTTCAGGAGCGCCTGTGGGGATTGCAAAACTGATCGGAATGTGGCTCAGAAAGGTGAGCCCGGCAGTTATCGTGGACAGCAGGATCATGCTCAAGAAGGCAGGAATTCCGCTTGATACAGACGCTCTTGAAACTCATTACCTGGCGAGGGGGAATGTCCTTCGTGTGAGTATGTCGTTGGTGGCTGCAAATAAAGCGAATATTCCGCTTAGCTTCCAGAGATCGGCAGCTATTGACCTTGCAGGGAGAGATGTTCTTGATGCGGTGAAAACGAGTGTGAATCCCAAGGTAATCGACTGTCCTGATCCCAAGAAAGGCAGGCATACTATTGATGCTGTTGCAAAAGATGGGATTCAGATGAAAGCGAAAGCCAGAGTAACAGTCAGGGCAAACATTGAACGACTTGTCGGCGGTGCTACCGAGGAAACAATTATTGCCCGGGTTGGTGAAGGAATCGTTACCACCATAGGCTCTGCTGCAACCTACAAGGCTGTACTTGAAAACCCCGATCTGATATCTCAAAGGGTTCTTGAAAAGGGACTTGATGCCGGGACTGCGTTTGAGATCCTCTCTATAGATATTGCAGATGTTGATGTTGGAGATAACATAGGAGCAAAACTCCAGGCAGATCAGGCAGAAGCGGACAAGAGGCGGTTTCAGGCTGAAGCAGAAAAGAGGAGAGCGGCTGCAAGGGCCCGCGAGCAGGAAATGGTCGCACTTGTTCAGGAGAACAGGGCAAAAGTGGTTTTGGCTGAAGCGGAAATTCCCAGGGCCATTGCTGAAGCATTCAGGAAAGGAAATTTAGGAATAATGGATTATTACCGTTTGCGAAACATTCAGGCAGATACAGATATGCGAAATAGTATAAGCAGTGAAGAAAAGCCAAAAGAAGAATAGAATTAAAATCGTAGCATGCAAATGCCGTAACTCTTTTTTAGTTACTTTAAATGAAATTATTCAATATCTTGTGGTCATTGCGAGGAGCTGAAGGCGACGAAGCAATCTAACTATTTTCGACGTCCTTCGGAACCTAAAGGGCTTCGCTTCGCTCGCAATGACAACATTTGTGATATGTAATGTAAACCATAGGATATTGAGCAATTACCTTTAAATCAATATATAAGGGGATATTATGCGGTTCGGAGAATTGATTTTTATATTAATATTCGTTTTCATAGGTTTAATAAATGTAATTGCCCGTGTTATCGCATCAAAAACCAGGAAAAAGAAAGAGGCTGCGGGGGTTCAGAAAAAGCCTTTCCCCAAAGGGGCAACTGAAACATTAGCATTAAATGAAATCCAGGAAAAAGAGGAGAGAGCACGGCGTGGATATGGGGAGGTAAAGGGACAATTAAAGGGTTTAGTTGAAAAAGTCGCAAAGTCACAGGGAATCACTGTTTCCAAAGAAACAGAGGCAAGCCGAGAAAAAGAAAGGTATGAAGCCCCCTCACCGGAAACACTGCTTGCAAAAGAATCCAACCGGCCTGAATATTCCTCCGATATATCATCGATTTCATAGGTAAAACATTCCAGATTAGAGTCCTCGACTCTCCCAAAATTGAAGCCCGGAATAAAGAGCCGATTAACTTCTGACGTAGGAATTGGGGTTCAGCGGGAAATCCCACAGAAAGACCGTTCTCAGATTTCTGCCTGGAAAAAAATAAACAAACTTTCCTACCTTAAAAAGGCAGTTGTTCTTTCAGAGATACTCGGCAAGCCAAAAGGGATGTTGTAAGCCTCCAATAACATCTTATAATATTGGGAAAAGAGGAATTGGCCTGCATGAGGGAGATTCCATGACAGCATTTCCAGTGATTATCTCCCTACAATACTATGCATTATTTTGTTATACTTTACTGATGCCGTGATTAACCTTTTAAAAAAAGTGTTTTTGGCAGAGACAAATATGACACATAGAGAACGATTTTTAATGGCAATTAACCATGAAGAACCCGACAGAGTCCCGATTGATGTATGGTATACCCCGGAGGCGGAAAAAAAGTTGTTAAATTATCTGGGTGAAGATACAGAGAAATTATCGTTATATGCAGCAGACGGGGGTTATTTGCCTCATTTGATGGATCACGATTTTCTCATTACAAGGCTTGGGCCGTGTACGAGTTATTATTTGAAGGATACTCAAGAGTATTACGATGAGTGGGGGATCAAGTGGAGATGGATTGATACAGGTACCGGTAACAGGTATACAGAAATGGTGGAGCGACCATTGGCGAATATAAAAGCCCCCGATGAGTTTACAATGCCTGATTTTAAGGATGAAAAACGGTATGAAGAATCGAAAAAAATAATAGAAAAGCATGGAAAAGAATACGGCATTATGGGAGAGGTTTCATGCACTCTGTTTGAGCTTGCCTGGTACCTGAGAGGACTGGATAAGGTTTTGGAGGATATGGTGTTGAATAAAGATTTTCTTCATGCCTACCTTGATAAGCTTCTTACGTGGGTGTGGGATGCCGGTGCAATTCTTATTAAAATGTGCATCGATGTCATCTGGATCGGTGATGATTTTGGAGCTCAGGATAGGTTGCTGATTTCACCAGAACTGTTTAGAGAATTCTTCAAGCCCCGGTATGATAAACTCTTTTCGTACCTGCGGAGTATTAATCCTGATATTATATTTGCATTCCACACCGATGGTTATAATTACCCGATATTAAAAGATCTTATTGATGTAGGGGTGAATATCCTGAACCCTGTGCAGCCGAAATCAATGGATCCGGCGAAACTAAAAAAAGATTTTGGAAAAGAATTAACCTTCTGGGGCACTATAGATAATCAGGAGACCATGCCCTTCGGTACAGTGGAAGATGTGATAAATGAAACAAAGTTGAGGTTGAAGACGGTAGCTCCCGGCGGCGGGTTAATCCTTGGACCGGCACATAATGTCCAGCCGCAGGTTCCGATTGAAAACATCATGGCTTTTTATGACACAGTGAAAAAGTTTGGCACGTATCCGATTAAAATCTGATGAGCATTATTCTCTGAGTACCTTAGCGGCTGAAAATATTTTAATAAAAAAACGCTTTCCCTTCTGAATTATACAGCCTTATTTACTCTTTCACTGCCAAAAGGAAGCCACCTCCTTTGGAGGCGGTCTATAATATTTCTAAAAAGATTAATTCAAAGGCTATGCCTTTAAAAGCCTTTTGGCTTGGAAACCACCACCTGCTTTGTAGGTGGTCTTTTACCATAATATTG
>JAUVYC010000035.1 GCA_030603285.1 Spirochaetota bacterium | reverse complement strand
TGATAAAGGACCTGATGTGGACAAGCCACATTCAAGATTATAAAGATATTTTCTTGCAAACTAAAGTTTGTGCCTAAAAGGCAAGAAAATCTGTATTAAGGTACTATAATTACTTAATAATTATTTTATTGGAAATTATTTTAGTTGTCAAGTAATATTTCGTTTAATTTATTACTCATTAAGAAATATTCTTTTATTATATATTGGATTAATTAAAAACTGCGGTCGTGACATAATTCAGATTAAAGGAGCTCATGCAGTCCCAATTCTTCCAGTACCCAGTCAATATCCAGCTTTAAACCCTTCTGGCGGCACATGGTTGAAAGGGTATGCACATGGCTTTTCATGAGCTCAATAAGTTGAGGACGCATGACCGGATTTTTTGCTGCCTCCCGGGGATTCATACCGTTTAGTGCCGGTATGGAGTCATCAAGGAACTTTGTGTAATGCTCACGGTAAAATTGTTCCATCACTTGCTGTTCAATCTCTATCGGGATCGTGCCTGCCTGTTTTTCCTCATCTTTATCGGAAGGTTCTCTTTCCATTTTCTTTATTCTTTTAGCAGCTTGTTTGGATAGATCCTCAACAGATTCCCTGCTAAAGTTCACATAGCTCCCGAAATATTTTTTTACCATCTCCTTGGCAAACTCGAATTTCTTTTTAGAGAACATTTCTATAATCATCTGATCGGGGCAAAGCTTTAATAAGCCAAGGATGCCCACACCTTGACTTTCATCTTCATGACTGAAGGATGGATGCATGGAAGCCTCTATTTTCTTTGATTCGCCTCTGCGCAGCCAGTTATAGTATTCTGTGCCTTCAGGGTCATCCGGTTCAAGCTCACGGTCATCAAAGTTAAACTCCGGTTTGATTTCAATGATTGCTTTAATATCCTCACGACTGCCTTTAATTTCGTAGACTGCCACACCATGATGCATATCAATAGAACGGATCATCCTTTTGGTATTATCTCGTGTTATTGTTTTCAGCAAAGCACAGCATTCTCCAAAATGTCCAGCAAGGTAGCCTTTCACGTCAGAAGCCCTAAAATTTTTAGACTTACCACAAACCCGCATTAAAATCTCATCGTAAAATTCATCAAAAATTGAAAAAGGTACCACAAAACCCACACCTTCGGGTCTGCTGAAATGCAGATAGTGGGTGATCCACATGAGAAAACGGGTAAAACGGTCTGCATTCTGTGCAAGGCTGCGATCGAACATAATAAATGGACTTCCATCCGGATCAAACAAATCAATACATTCCATGGCGTGGTCTCCCAGAACATTCTGAACTTCGATGATCGTGGGTAAAGTATTTCGCCGGTATTTAATCATGACACGTTCGTCATTATTCAACCCCTGCCAGCCTTCCTCCTCCCATATATCGGCAATGGTCTTTTCATCAGCATCCCGTTCTACTCCAAGGAAATAATGGGCTGCGGCAGGAAAGCTCATTTCCACAGATTCAGCAGAGGGGACATTATCCGAATCCATACGCCTTAATATGTTTTCAAAATGGGTCTTATCCACATGATCCAGGATATACCGTATAACTTTCGGCATCCAGGTACTGTCAATTTTTAACCACGCGTCATACGCTTCGGTTCCAAAAGGAAAATAAAGGCAATGAGGGGGACAGTCAATGCTGCTTCCACGTTTTGCCCCGCAGCAGCTCGTACAAATCATTCCATCAAGTGCAGGACACTCACGCCTGCCCTGCCTGTTACAAACACAGCATCTGGTTTTCTCTGTCATAACTGGTGATATCCTTATTGTAATATTTTATTCGCGTACACTACTTAATTTTTAAAACGATATAAGGTCGGAGACATTTTTTCCCAGGTTTATAACATATTATATTTTATTACAAATTTCAACCTGAGATTTTAAAACAAGATTTTCATCCAATTTGTATTTTCCTCCACTTGATTTACACATAAATATGGTGTATATTAATTATGTTATTAAATGATGTAGAAAATTGGGGGAAAAGATGGTTCGTACACAAATAATAATAAAAGAAGAACAACGTAAGGCACTTAAGAAAATCGCAAAACAGGAAAATCGAAGCATATCGTATATTATTCGTGAGTTTTTAGATGAGCAATTGCGTTTACGTGAAGAACGAGGGATGTCAAAAGCAGCAAAATTGCTTTAGGAAGATTATTTAAATGATAAAGAGCTAACTGTTTTTACGGCATTAGATGGTGAGGGGTTTTATGACGAGGAGTGAAATCTGGTTGATTAATCTTGATCCCACTATTGGTGCAGAAATCAGAAGAAAGAGACCCGCTGTTATTGTCAGTGTCGATTCTATTGGTGTCCTCCCCCTAAGAGTTATCGTCCCCATTACTGAATGGAAGGAAAATTACGGGGAAGCTCCCTGGATGGTTCATTTGAATCCTGATTTAGAGAATAATTTAGAGAAACCTTCATGTGCTGACACATTCCAGGTTAGGTCGGTCTCTCACCGAAGATTTATCAACCGTCTTGGTAAAGTGAATCTTTATAAAATGAAGGAGATCGAGCATGCAATATCCAGGGTTTTGGGAATTTTATCATGTTTGTAATGAAGATTTGGTATTAAATTAATAAAAAAACTGGTATAAAAGGTTAATGATCAAATGATAGATATTAGTAAACTCTCTGATAAAGAGGTGGACGAAAAGATATGGGAGATAAAAGAGGAGTTAAAGGAAGACCTTTTTATTCCTGTTCACCATTATCAGAGAGACGAGATCGTGCAGTTTGCCGACTATACTGGTGATTCACTTGAATTATCCCGGGTTTCTGCCGGAACGGGGGCGAAGTTTATCGTTTTTTGCGGGGTTTATTTTATGGCGGAGATTGCGCGGACTCTTGCATCGGATGATAAGTATGTATTTATCCCAAACCGCAGTGCAGGCTGTCCTCTCGCTGATTTTGCTTTTGGGGAAGATGTTGAATATGTATGGGAAATACTCCAGGATATTCATCCGGGAGGGTATATCCCAATAACCTATGCAAACTCCCTTGCCGATGTAAAGGCGTTCTGCGGTAGAAATGAGGGGCTTGTCTGTACCTCGAGCAATGTACAGAAGATTTTTAAATGGATCCTTGACAGGGAAAAACGAGTTTTTTTTATGCCTGATAAAAATCTTGGGATGAATACCGCTTCAGACCTGGGGATGGAGAACGATTACTGTATTGTTGACCGGTACAATCAGGATGACCTGAATATAAAAGAACGCAGGATTGTCATCTGGAACGGTTTCTGTATCGTTCATAAGGTGTTTACTTTAGATCACGTTGATTTCTGGAGAAAAAAGGATAAAGAGATTAAAATAATTGTTCATCCGGAATGTGATCCGGAAGTGTTAAAAGCTTCGGATTACAGCGGATCAACATCCAGAATTAAAACGATGATAGAACAGGCGCCTGAAAATAGTAAATGGGTGATTGGTACTGAGTATAACCTTGTGAACAGGCTCAGGATGAACAACGAGGATAAGTTTATTGAACCGCTCAGTAAATCGGTGTGTGTAAACATGTCAAAAAACACGCGAAGAGATCTGCTTGCCGCCCTTACTTCGATCCAGGACAGAGATTATTCCCGGCAGGTGGTCCTGGCCCAGGATGTTACCAGAGATGCAAGAAAAGCAATTGAAAAAATGCTCGAAATAAGTTGAACAGGATGTAAGCAGAGGTCATGCTTTATTAGTGATATGGTACTGATGTGGACCACCCACATTCAAGATTTAAAAGATTTTTTTGTCTATTGGACAAAAAAATCAGTATTAAGGTATTATTATAAAGAAAAAGTGTATGTAACGCATAATGAAAGAGAAAACGAATGTTTTACTTCTGAATGAAAAAAACACCAGCACGGTAGTGAAAGAAGTATCCTCTTCTCTTCTGAAGGGAAACATTTGTGTTATCCCTACTGATACAATTTATGGTATTGTTGCCCTTGACAGTTACCCTGAATCAGTGAACAGGATATACGAAATAAAAAAGAGACCCGCGGTAAAGCCTTTTATCAGGCTTATAGGAAGTTTAGATAATCTATCATCATATACAGAACAGGAAATTCCTGATCCTCTCAAAAAGTACTGGCCCGGCCCTCTGACAATAATCTTTAGAGATTTTCAGCATGGAACAGTCTCAATAAGGTACCCTGATGACGCATTTTTACACAGCCTGTTTCGTGTGCTGGATTATAAAGTGATAGTGGCGCCAAGTGCAAATATCAGCGGAGAGGATAATATTTATGAGTGCAGTGAACTCATCGAAACGTTTGAGGGAAAAGTGAGCACAATAGTATGCCTGAAAACAGGCCGTGTAAAGAAAGAAGTCTCTACAATTATTGATATTTCTGGTCCTGAATGGAAGATAATACGTGAAGGTGCCCTGCACATTGATCTGCAGATCCTGCAAGAATGAGATTTCCTGGCAGTCCTTCCTATTTTTAAATAAATTGACCTTTCAGGAATATTTAAATATAGTATTAATGCTCAGGATGGTAATAAATTTTATTTGAGGTTCCTACTAGCTTTATAATGCGCTTTAAAAAGCGGCCAATGAGTTTACAAAATGAAACTACTCCTTATTCAACCAACCAATCAGCTGGCAATTTTAAAAAGCAAATTTCATTTCATAGAAAAAATTGCACATAGCAATTTCCTTGACCTTTCTCCTTTAGCTCTATGTCTGCTTGCAGGTATAACGCCGCCGGATTGGGAGGTAAAAATTGTTCAGGAGCCAAAGGATACGATAGATTTCGATGAAGAGGTGGATCTTGTTGGTATTACCGCAGCAACGCATACGGTAAAAAGAGGGTATGAGATATCTGATGAGTTCAGGAAACGCGGGAAAATGGTAGTTATGGGAGGAATTCACCCTTCCGTGATGTACAAGGAAGCACTCGTTCACTGTGACGCAGTATGTATTGGTGAAGCAGAACCCGTATGGAAAGATATACTGGAGGACGTCAAACAGGGTAAACTAAAAAAAACCTACCGATCGAAAGAACATTTCGATCTTAGCTTCTACACATCCCCCAGACGTGACCTCATCCCGAAACGCAAGTCGGTCTTTTTCAATGTGAGAAATGTTGAAACATCACGCGGGTGCCCGTATAACTGTGACTTCTGCACTGTTTCGATTGTACATGGCAGGAAAATCCGGAATCGTCCTCTTAAGAATTTAATTCCTGAGATTGAAAGTGTTGAAAAGAAAACCCTATTTTTTGTCGATAACAATATAGTCTCCAATTTTCAGTATGCAAAAAAACTATTTCGTGAAATGATTCCTTTAAAGAAGAAATGGGCAGGACAGGCCCCGATCTACATAGCGAAAGACCGTGAGCTTGCAAAACTCGCTGGAGAGGCGGGTTGTTTCGGACTTCTTATAGGAATTGAAAGTCTTGTTAAGGAGGGGTTTGAGAAGTACAATAAGAGTTTGAAAAATTTGGATGAATTGAAGGAGGCGCTGAAGATCTTAAAGGATAGTGGAATTTCTGTTGAGGCGCACCTGGTTTTTGGGAACGATTTTGAAACGAAAGATACAATGAGGGAGTCGCTCGAAAATCTCCTCGAGTTAGATTTTGCTGCAGCATCTCTCAATATTCTTGTACCTTACCCCGGCACAAAATTAACAGCATGCCTGGAAAGACAGAAAAGAATTCTCTCCAGGGATTGGAATTATTACGATATCAACCACCTGTTATTTAAACCGAATAATTTCACTTGCGAAGAGTTCATGGAAGAGATGCAAATCGTAAGGAAAAAGTTCCATTCTTTCAAAGCAATTTATTCCAGAACCCTGAGCTTTTCACGGATACGTCCCTTAATAGCCCTTGGAGTAAATATTTCTACCCGTACCCATAATAAAGCAAGATTTACCCTCGACTGTGTCAAAGAAAAGAATTTGAAAACCGGTGAAATATGGTAAATGAAATATTGTTTCACACTGAATAATTTACTTAACCTTTTTGGTTTAATAAATATATTTTCAATGATAAGATAATAATATGAGGGGGTGATTACAATAGTAAGGTTGGAGAATCTATGTAAGGTTGTTAAAAAACTTGAAAAGGAGTACAGAATCTCGATTAAGCCAGGGGAAACAGAAGAAATTGTGAATCAAATTTTTAACCGGCCGCTTGCTTTCCTTGCGGCAAAGTTTTTTCACAGACTAAAAAGAAGCCCTAACTTTATCACCATGTTTTCAATGGCTTTTGGTGTATCTTCTGGGTTTTTGTTTGCACAAGGCGAATATCCTTATGTACTGGCAGCTGTGATTCTCCTGGAGTTAATGATTATCTTTGATTGTGCAGATGGACAGCTTGCAAGAATGTTAGGCAAAAGTTCTCCACTGGGGAAAATCCTTGACGGCCTTTCTGATATGAGCACACATATGTCAATTTTTTACGGTGTTGCTTATGCTCTATATATAAATACAGGCTCTATCTATCCATTTTTTCTTGGACTTGGAGCACAGCTTACCATGTATCTGCATATCTTCCTGTACGATCACTTCAAGAATGTTTTTATCAGTGTTGCCAGGCCCGATTATGGGGAAAAACTTGAATCATTGGAAGAACTCAAAGACAGGTCTGTAAAAGAAAAAGGACAGAATGATTCAACCAGTATAAAATGGTTAATCGCAAAAATACACTATCTATTCTACAGAGTGGAATCCCTGGTTGTATCAATAGGATATTTGCCTCCTGCAAACAATTTTTATAATTTTTTCCCTGACCCGGAGAGAATCGATTCTCTTACCAGAGAGATCTACTACAGGGAAATGAGGGTATCGATGAAAATATGGTCATTTTTGGGTGACACCACACACCTCACTCTTTTTATGGTTTTTGGGATATTGGATAAAATATCATTGATATTCCCTGTATTTATTATCTATACGAACCTGTATATGGTTTTTGCCATTTTTTACCAGAGGATAAAATTTAGAAAGTTAGGCCTCGAAAGAGAGATTCTATGGCAGGAGCGCTTTGATTAAAGTTATCCTTTTTTCTTTTTTAATTCATTAATCTCTTTTACAAGCGTATCAATTTTTTTACTCAGCTCATCAATCTTTTTTGCACTGGGTGAGATAGTGTCCTTGATCTTTTCTGATATGCCTTTTCCCGTTTTTTCAAGTTTGTCAAGGGTTTTTTTGATAAAAATATCTCTGTCCTTTTCTAAAACTTCACCCCTTTTTTTGAGCTCGTTAAATATTTTCTCGACATTTTCTTTGGTTACCTGTGTAAGCCCCATACCGGCATGAACGAGGTCTTCGATAATTTTTTTCATTTTTTTCTAGCCTCCCTTATCTTAATATAATATAAATCAATGAAAATTTAAGGGATTTTTATCCCTCGTATCTTTTCTGCAACTAAATCACCGACTTCTGAGGTCGTGTACCCCATATTTCCGGCCGACATGCTTTTCAGCTCTCCAACTGTACTGATGATAGCCTCTTCAAGTGATTTTGCTGCCTTTGATTCGCCGAAAAAATCAAGCATCATCTGGCTCGCTGCAATTGATGCTATCGGATTTATAATATTTTTCCCTGTATACTTTGGTGCGGAACCGCCAATTGGCTCGAACATAGAAACTCCCTCCGGGTTAATGTTTCCTCCTGCAGCAACACCCATACCACCCTGAATCATGGCACCAAGATCAGTTATGATATCTCCAAACATGTTTGTAGTGACAATCACATCAAACCATTCCGGATTCTTTACCATCCACATGGTGATTGCGTCTACATGGGCATAATCTGCTTTAATGTCAGGGTACTCTTCAGCGACCTCATGAAAAGTTCTATCCCACAGGTCGTGTGCATACGTGAGTACGTTGGTTTTTGCGCATAAGGTTAATTTTTTTGCATTATTTCTTTTTCGTGCATATTCGAATGCATAACGAACACACCTTTCTACGCCTTTTCTTGTGTTTATCATTTCCTGAAGTGCAATCTCATCCTTTGTGCCCTTTTTAAAAAACCCCCCGGAACCGACATAAAGGCCTTCCGTATTTTCCCTGACAACAACAAAGTCGATATCTTCCGGTTTTTTGTTTGCAAGGGGTGTTTCAACATTGGGATAGAGTTTCACAGGCCTCAGGTTTATGTATTGATCCAGCGCAAATCTTAGAGTCAGCAGAATACCCTTCTCGAGTATCCCGGGTTTTACATCCGGATGCCCGATTGCCCCGAGATAAATCGCATGATAGGATTTTAATTCTTCAATATCCTCCTCTGAGATAGTTTTTCCTGTTTTCAGATATCGGTGTCCACCGTAATCAAACTCTTTAAAATCAAAATCAATCTGAAAGACAGAGCTAATTTTGTTCAATATTTTAAGGCCTTCTTTTATAACCTCAGGTCCTGTCCCGTCTCCTGGGATAACCGCAACTCTGTACATTATAATTTACTCTCCACCTTAAGTTTTGTTCTATTGATTAAACCGCCGGCATTTATTATTTCCTGCATAAATCCAGGAAATGGCTCTGACTGAAAAGACTTTCCTGTGGTACTGTTTGTATTTGAAGTATGTAATATATTAATAAAAAGAAGAAGTAAATGACAAGCTGTTTAGTATTTATTTGAGGTAAAAGGTCTTATTTTTATTGACAATTGAATGTAACATAGTAAACTATAAGAAAATTTCTAAAGGAGGAAGACCAATGAAAAAATGGTTTTTTTATCTATTGTTGTTTTGCTTTTTGGTAAGCAGTGCGCATCTCATTTGTGCCCAGGAAAAGAGAATATATAACGATGGAATAATCGATTATGTACCTCTGACTGCAAGTTTCGTTCTAAGCGCTGAGGATTTTGAATCTACGCTGAAAAATATCCAGTACAGCGTTGATGGTTCCCCGGTATCCATCTATAAAAGGCCGATCAGCTTTACAACTGAGGGAAGGCACTTTATTGCATACAGGGCAATTGATTTAACTGATAATATAAGCAATGAAATAATCTACTCGGTTGTTGTTGATGGAACTCCGCCTGAAGGTCTTGCGTCAATCGAGGGCGCTGTGTATATGAAGGATGAATACATTTATATAACAAAAGTGAGCACTGTCATTTTATGGGCTGAAGATAGCCTGTCGGGGGTTGATCAGATCTTTGTAAAGCTTGATGATATGGAATATATCACCTATACTGAACCTGTCGTTGTCACAGAAGAAGGATTTCATACTGCAGAGACCTATGCTGTCGATAATGTTGGAAATGTAACTCCGGTCTTTAAAGTTCAGGGTTATGTGGACAGCACCCCACCTGAGGTAAATATTGCTCCAAAAGAAGATTTTATTGTTGTGGGGAATAAAAACTATGCGAACAAGAATAATGAATATACTATTACTGCGGATGATGCTTTTGCAGGCACACAGATGATTTTGGTTTCCCTTGACGGAAGCGAATATGTGAGCTATACATCGCCTTTTAAAATACAGATTAAGGGCGCTCATACTTTGAAGGCTAAGGCGATAGATAATCTCGGAAATGAGTCTTTTCCTGTAGAAGTATCGTTCTTTGTGGATGTTGTTCCTCCAAAGACAAAATTAGGTGCTTCTGTAGATTAATTACGTTCATGGCTGTGAATGACCTGTGGGTTATATTTAAATGTAGGGGCAATTCATGAATTGCCCCTACATTGCCATTAAACTGCAATCAGAGACTACAAAAATATATTCTCATGGTAAGGTTTAGCTTCAATTGATCGATTTGTAGGCGGGATCAATACATAACTTAAAGTTCGGTTTGTAACGGTAAATATTCCCGGCCCCAGGAAACAAGTGGTTTTCCTTATGGAGAAAAAGTATTATTTTGTTGCAGGCCCCTGTTTCCGCAGGGGTGTTTTATATTATTTATATGGAGGGCACAGAGGTTTAGATGTTGTAAAAACTATTTAAAAAACAGTTAATAAAAGTAAAATTTAGAAGATTTTAATAAATTTACAGAAAGATTCTAAAATAAACCTTTATTTGTCTGGTGACTCTGTGTTCTTGCGTTTAATAAAAAGATAATTCTCTTAATCTCTGAGGTTGTAGGGTTAAAACACCTGGAGGTATATTTAGTTCAGATGAAGAACATTCTTCTGTCAAATGATGACGGCATAAACAGTCAGGGTATATGGGAATTGGAAAAATATTTTAATGGCAAGTTTCAGGTATATATGGTTGCACCGGACAGGGAAAGGAGTGCTGCTGGTCATTCCATCTCCCTCCACGATCCCATCCGGCTCAATGTGATAAAGAAAGGAAGAATATTTGCGATAGACGGCACACCGGTCGATGCAGTTCATGTTGCGCTTTTAGGTATAATAAAAGTAAAAATCGATATAGTAGTTACAGGCATAAATAACGGCCTGAACCTCGGAACTGATGTGTTTTATTCAGGGACTGTTTCTTCGGCTTTTCAAGCAGCAACATTCAATATCCCCGGTATTGCAGTATCCATAGATAATAACAGGGAAGTTATACATTATGAAACAGCAGCCTGCTTTGCAAACAAGATCATTGAGAAAATCGACAAACACCCTCTGGACAGGAGTATCATATTGAATATAAATGTACCAAATCTTGCTGTTGATGAAGTAAGAGGAGTAGAAATTACAAGGCTCGGAAAGAGGCACTATAACGATCATCTTATTGAAAGGGAGGATCCAAAAAAGAATAAATATTACTGGATTGAAAGTACACTTACACATGATGTTCTTGAAGAAGGGACAGATGTAAAGGCTCTTTATGAAAAGAAGGTCTCAATTACTCCTTTGCGTTTGGATATTACAGCATATGACTATATTGATAAATTAAAGGGTTTGAGTTTCCATGAATTAGAGTAGGAAGAAGGGGTAAGCGATGAAGAAAGAAACAAAAATAAAACAGCTTTTAAAAAAAGGTGAGAAAAACCTTAAAAAACAGGAATTGAACATTGCTCTGAATAATTTTTTACAGGCCTATGATCTTGACACAGAGAATCCTGAAATACAATATTTTCTTGGAATCACCTATGCACGAATGGAGAAATATAAAAAGAGCGTGCATCATTTAGAAGAAATTTTATCATCTGAACTTGCATACATCAACAGGGTTCATACCCAGATGATTCTGGGGTACATATACACAATAGAGGAGGAACATGAAAAGGCACTCTCCCTTTTTAAGGGGATTGTTAAATCAGGATTTAATAACGCGCAGGCCTATGCAGCGATTGGATATATTATGGACAGATTGGGGAATTTTAAAGAAGCTGTCATGAACCTGTATCGTGCAATTGAGATGGATCCTAAGAATGCAAATGCACACAACTCTCTCGGATATATTTTTGCCGAGACAAATATAAACCTTGAAGAGGCTCTGGAAGAATGCAAGTTAGCCGTATCAATGGACCGCAATAATCCCGCCTATCTTGATAGTGTTGGATGGGTGTACTATAAACTTGGAAAGATCAACCAGGCAAAGAATTATTTGAACAGGGCGCAAAAGAAAGCGCCTAAAAATGAGGAGATCAGGAACCATTTACGAATAGTAAATGAGGAAAGATAAAATTATGTGCAGTAAATAATTATGTAAAGTAAAATTATTCATATCATTCACAACCTACAGATGAGTGGATGTGGAAATCAGGGAGATAGAATGTTCGGCCAGAGTGACGTATATACGAAATGCGGATATGATGCCAAATAGTGGTTATATACGAAGTACTGCAGATATACCGATGTTATAAGACATTTCACTGGGGTTTTTAGACAACCTTAAGAAATAGGTTTTGGTTATTCTTTGCAGTTAATCATTGTGCATAACATTGAATTAATAATTATGAATGCTGCAAACTATCCCAATGTTTCTGCTGCAGTATATATTACAACCATAAAATGGTTTCAAATGAAAGGTTACTGGAAGATATATAACCTAAAATCCCGCTGAAATCTTATAACTATGTCTCCTGAATAAGCTAAATCTCTACAAATAAAACACTTAAAGTAATTTTTTCCCTTGACATAGTTCTAAAACATAGTATAATTAGTACTATGTCATATCGCATTGAACAAAAGATCGGTAAGCACGTCTACTTTTATGAGGTCGAAAGCTACTGGGATAAAAATAAAAAACAGCCCAGGCAGAAAAGGACATTTCTCGGGAAAAAAGATCCGCTAACCGGAGAACTAATTTCAACGCATAAAGGTTACAGTTCTTTGGATTATGGGAACACTTACTTTCTCTGTGAAATGGCCAAACAGCTGAATCTACATATTTTACTCAAACAAATCTTCCCTGATATCTGGCAGGAATTACTCACCTGCGTTTTCTTTGAGATATCAGAAAAGAAAGCTTTGTACTTATGTAAACCCTGGATGGAATGTACCCACAATATTGCTGAGAGGGATTTAAGCTCACAGCGGATAAGTGAATTGCTTCATGATTTGGGACAGCAGGAAGAAGCACGATTCAAGTTTCTTAAGTCATGGGCACTGCAGCATGATGCCAATGAATATATTGTTTTCGATATTACTTCTTTTTCATCATATGCCAAGAACCTTGATTTTCTGGAATGGGGGTACAACCGGGATCGAGAAAAACTTCCCCAAATAAACTTTGGAGTCATCTATGGGGAGCCCTCTGCATTACCCCTTTTTTATACACGATATCCCGGAAGCATTAAGGATGTAAGTACGCTTCATAATATGGTGGAGTATCTGGAATGGTTGGAATTGTCGGATACACTTTTTGTGTTGGATCGAGGGTTTTTCAGCTCGTATAACCTGAAGAAGATGAAAGCAAACATGCATTTTATAATTCCTTTGCCCTACAACAATAAAAACGCAGTAGCTCTGATCAGAAAGCACAGGAATGATTTGGCGCTGCATTCAAACGCTTTCCGCCTGAACAAACAGATCATGTATGGCGTGACGAACCGGATTGAAATTGGATCAAAGAGATATTATTCGCATTTATACCTTGATGAAAAACGCAGAGTAGAAGATCGGGAGCGGTTTTTGAGCAAAGTGCTTGAATTGGAAAAGAAGGTAGAAGAACCGGAGCTTTGTGGAAACATAGAGGAGCTGCAGGGATTTCTTTCAGATGCCGTTAAGGGTTGGGATAAAATATTTGAAATAATCGAGCAAGATGGGCAGTTTAGGATCAAGAGAAAAGAAAAAGCAATCAACGCGCAGTTAGAAAAAATGGGAACCATGATTTTGCTCAGCAACACAAGGCTCGATGGAAGAGAAGTTTTGCGGTTGTATAGGAGAAAAGATGTGGTAGAAAAGTTCTTCGACAACATGAAGCATGGTATTGAAAGGAAACGTTTAAGGCTCCATACCCAAGAGACTTTTGAGGGTAGATTATTTTTAGATTTTCTTGCGCTCATTATTTATTCCAAAATTAGTTCAGTGATGCGTAAAGAAGAGATCAACAAAGATTTTACCGTTCAGGAATTAATGTACGAGTTTAAGAAAATAAAACTGATTTGGTTGGGTGCGAAGAAAATGATTGTTACAGAGGTATCCGAGAAACAGCGAGAATTATTTCAAAGTTTTAAAATTCCTCTACCAATGCGGCCATAGTTATAATAACCCCGGGATTTTAGGATATAAGAGACCGGGTTGTATTAACTACTGAACCGACTATCATGGGCAAAGTGTTATAAGAGCAAGCGACTGCATTATATGTAAAGGAGGTCTTACAGAAAAGATTTGTCGGTTATTAGGTTTAACAATCGGATGCATTTGAAACCATTTTATGTGGGATGC
>JAUVYC010000201.1 GCA_030603285.1 Spirochaetota bacterium | reverse complement strand
CAGAAAGTGAAACATTTGACTTCAGCAATATTCCTCTTAACGAACCCAATATCTTCTCTGAAGAATATAGGACAATCATTATTGACGAAGAAATTGCTTTAGAAGAAAGTGTTTTAGAACCAGGTGCTTTAGAACCAGGTTCTTCTAAAAAAAATACCTCCCCGGAAGACACCTCTGCCGAATCAAATTAAACTATGCCAATCACAAACATACGACAGTTCCGTTTTATCTATACAGGTGAAAATGACGGATATACAAATATGGCGATTGATGAAGCTGTTATGATTGGTCTAAAGGATGGCTCTTCAACACCTGTTTTGAGAATATATAAATGGAACCCTCCTACTATTACTCTTGGATATTTTCAAAATGCTTCAGATATAAACTTTAAGGAATGTGAAAAAGACGGAATAGGTGTTGTCAGAAGACTTACTGGAGGTAGGGCTGTTCTTCATTTTGAAGAGCTTACCTATAGTATACTTTTTACTGAAGAAGATTTTACTCCTTTTAGAAAAAAGGATCTATTTATTTTTATTGCACGTTGCCTGGTCGACAGCTTAAGCCTTATTGGAATAAATTCAAAAATAGCAGAAAAAACAAGGGGCAATTTAAAATCTCCGGATTGTTTTGCTTCTCCTGCTCAGTATGAAATAGAATCTTTAAAAGAAGGGAAACTTATTGGGAGTGCACAGATTATTAAAGATGATGTTGTGCTTCAGCATGGAGCTATACCATTAACAGACGCATACAGCAAAATAGCGAAATATCTGAATAACGATTCTACTTCCTTTAAATCTGTATCATCATTAAACCAGGCATCCGGTACCCAAATTCGAGAAGAAAAACTAACAAGGTATTTAAAAATTGGATTTGGGAAACATCTTCCTCTCAAAGACGGCAGGTTAAATGAATATGAATACAGAACAGCAAAAGACCTGGTGGTTCAGAAATATTCACAAAAAGAATGGATATTTAGAAGGTAGGGCAATTCAAGAATTGCACAGGGCTATTCATGAATTGACCAGGGCTATTCAAGAATTGCCTTACTAATATATTATTCTTTTGTCTGGGATTTCCGTTTAGCTCTTACGAGACGGAACATTTCATAGAGGTTTTTTACTATAATTCTATCTTCATACAACTGAACTTTCCCTGAATTTGAGAAATTCACAAGCACATTTTTTACCTTGTTTTCTTTCTGGCCGCACCAATTTGCAATTTCCTCTATCGTACTGCTGAATGTTGTAGGGTGTGTTGTTTTTGGTGAAATATTCTGGTTTTCAGCCAGCATGAGAAAAACATCGGATACTTTCGATTCGATATCAGGAAGCGTTAGAATCAATAATCTTCTCTTTGCATCAAGTATCCGGTTGGAGAAAAGTTTCAACAGGTTTACTGCTAATTGAGGATTCCCCTCGATAAGTAGATTAAAATTTTCTTTATTAAACTTTAATACCTTTATTCTATCAACAGCAATGGCTGTTGCACTTCTTGGTTGATCCTCAAGAATTGCCATTTCTCCAAAGATATCACCAGGATGAAAAATATCAAGAGTTTTTTCCATGTCGGATACAATTTTTGTTACCTTAACTCTTCCCTCCTGGAGGAGATAAAACTCATTTCCCGGCTCATATTCACAGAAAATAATATCACCCGGTTGATATGTCACTCCAAACTTGTTAAACATACTTGAGTCCATTTTTATAAACCGTTTCCATTCATATCTTTTTTAGCCGAATCTGCTGCTTTGCAGCACTTGAGATGGATATAAATATGGTGTTAATCTTGTCGAATCTTGTTTATCCGGCTGGCACCGCCAGGCTAATGCGTTTAGAATATTCTCATGTTCTATATATCTTTTTATAAATCGCATTTTCATGTTAATACCTTAATACTGATTTTCTTGCACAATAGGCAAAAAAATCTTTTAAATCTTGAATGTGGCTTGTCCACATCAGGTATTTAGACTGGCAAGTTCTTTTTTTGCTTTCTTATCAATTGGGCTTTCAGGAAGCATCTTTAATACTTTATTAAAAAATGAAGCTGCCTTTTCTTTATTTCCCTGTATCTTGTATACAACACCAATGTTATATAGGGCATCTTTTAAATTTTCATCTTTTGGATACTTTTTTATCATATTTGTTAATACAGCAACGGCATCTTTATAATTTTTTAAAGCCATCAGGCACCTTCCTATCTCAAACTCAATTTTTGGGATATACTCTTTTGAACTTTCATCAAGTGAACCCGAAGTGTGAAGAGTTTTAAAGAGGTTATATGCTTCTTCATACTTTTCCTGTGAAAATAAACTAATTGCATCATAATATTTGGTCGCTATATCAATACTTTCTTTAGATTCAGCGGGCTCTTCTTTTTCGTTATTTTCTGTTGTTTCTTCTTTTACAATACTCGTATATGTTCCAGAACCTTTACCTCCCAGTGCATCCTCAACTGCACCAAGTCTCTCTTTTGCCTGTGCCGCAAAACTACCATTTTGGTAATGCTTTAAATATGTCTCATATACATAGTGGGCCTGTTTGTAATTATGATTTTTTAAATAATATTCGCCTATTTTAAAGAATTCAGCCTGATTATCACCAACTTCTTCATGATCGAGAAAACTATGTACAAGCTTACCCGCTTTTCTCAACTGATTGCTGAAAACTCTTAAAAAATTGGTGATAATTTTAACATTTTTTATTACAAGCTGTTCAAACTCCTCATTAGTCAAAACCATAGTATTTGAGTTCTGAATAACCAGTGCGGTCTCTTCACGAGGCCTTTTTGCAAGTGCAGATTTGACTCCGAAAAATTCTCCATTTTGTATGGTCTCCCTCACCTCTTCACCTGTTTCAATGGAATGGTGTATTAAGCTTACTGCACCTGATTTTAAAATGTAGATATTATCCCCAACATCCCCCATAAAATAGATGATAGAACCTGCTTTATAATTTCTTAAAATTCCCGCCACTATACTCTCCTGATGCAGACAAGCCACATTAAAGATTACAAAGATATTTTCTTGCAAACTAAAGTTTGTGCCTATTGGGCAAGAAAATCAGGATTAAGGTACTAAATTGGTAAAAATGGAAGCTCCTTATGAAAACCAACATTTTTTCTCACTTTTTCCATAAGGCCCTTTGGATCACCGAAGATGAGCTTATTTCTCCCTTCGATTTTTATTCTTATATATTCAGAATTTAAGTCTCGAAAAATACTTTCAAATTTATCATCACCGTAGAGGGGTTTTCCTTCCAAAAAAATAAGCGAGATGTCTTCCAGGCCGGCATTTATCAGTGATGAATGCGGGTTCCCCTTTTTCCCCGAAATAATGAGTAAATCTCCTGACTTGTTTTTCTCCAGTGAGCCGAGTCTGTCCTGAACCCGGAACGCCTTTGCTGGATTTACAGTTATCATCTTAACAATCGTCTCATCATTGAGCTCTTCATTATACATTTCCCCGTAGACTTTTTTTGCAAACCGTATTTCATCCAGTATGTTTAATTCTCCGGAAGCAGGTGAGTCCGTACCGATAGAGATGTTCACTCCTGCCTGCATTAACTCTTTTACTTTTGCCGTTCTCTCAAACATATAAACATTGGACCCAGGGCACCAGATAAAATGAGCTTTCCTTTTAGCAACCTTTTTTATATCTGCCTCAGAGAAACCAATACCATGTATCAGAACAGTATATTCACTGAGAGCCTTATTCGCCTCCAGGATATCAATCCCTCTTAAAGACTCTTCATCAAATCCTTCTTCAATATGTGTTACAAAGGGAATATTATTCTCGATAGCTCTTTTATGCTCAATATCGACGCCGTCTCCCCATTTGAGGTCATAAACTGAAGCCTCATGCGCAAGAGTGTAATTTCGCAGCACTCTAATAGGAAGCTTGTCTATGTAAGCATCATTCACACAATGAGGGATATGATCATGTACTGTCGTTACTCCTGATATAAGATTTTTATATGCACCTATCTGGTAGATTTCGAATGGAGTGTTTTTATTTCTTTCTTCATAAACTGGCGAACTTTTAAGATCATAATCCCATGGGAGCCAGCAGATATAGGTGCCGTTGCCTACTTTTGGATAATAGCTTCCGTACAGATGGTCATGAGGATTTATAATGGCAGGGAAGAGAATATAAGAATCGCCAATCTCATAATCCTTAACCCTTGACCGTGAAAAGTCCATTATTTTGCCCTGAGAAATCTTTATACTTGCCCCAGATTTAATCTCATAAGGAGTTACAATGGTTAAGGAACTTAATGAATATTCATCAATCATGAAATAGAATCCTTCCCATAGATTGTGAAATTATAGAGTAATATGCTATCTAAGTCAATAAAAATCTAAGTTCAGCTTTATTCCTTTACTCGAAACATAGCTTGTATTTTTTCAAATTCATTTTACATTAATATCGTCAACGTAAAGCACTTCATACAATATTCTGTACTATGGAAGTTTAATATATCGTTCATTAATATATTATATCGTCAAATATAACTCTTTACAAAAGTTTAGTTTAAAAAAGTTATTACAATTAATAGACCACTAAGCAAACGTACTCCATATGCTTAGCCAGTACGGGCAACGTGGCGGTTAATATCTGAATAGCTACTCTGTATATTTAATAATACTGAATACAGGAACATCGATACCCTTTCTTCCCTTTAAGAATTCAAGCTCTACTAAAAATGCCACTTCCACTAAATTACCGCAAAGCTTTTTCACGAGTTCGATCATCGCCTTAACGGTACCACCTGTGGCAAGAAGATCATCGACAATCAAAACATTTTCTCCCTGTCTGACTGCATCTGCATGAATAGATAAAGCATCTGTACCATATTCCAACTGATATATAGCTTCCACCTGTTTATATGGAAGTTTCCCTTTCTTTCGTACAGGTACAAATCCGGAGTTAAGCAGGTAAGCGAGTGGACTTGCTACTATAAAACCTCTCGATTCTGCCCCAATTATTTTATGTATATCTTTATTTTTATATCGCTCGTAAAGAATATCAATAGACTCTTTAAAAGCAAGCTTATCCTTCCAGAGGGTTGTAAGGTCCTTAAACTGAACGCCGGTTTTTGGAAAGTCCGGAACATTCCTGATAAAATTTTTCAAATCCATAATAGCTCCTTTTCCCTCCAGTACCTTAATACTGATTTTCTTGCACAATAGGCACAAACTTTAGTTTGCAAGAAAATATCTGTATAATCTTGAATGTGGCTTGTCCACATCAGGTACTC
>JAUVYC010000073.1 GCA_030603285.1 Spirochaetota bacterium | reverse complement strand
GTGTCGGGTATCTTCTCGATATGTTCGCTGAGTACGTCACGTAATGCGCGAAAACTCAGATGTTTCTTAGTATGAATGGATCCCCTCCCTGACTATACTGTAAAAAGTATAGTAGGAGGAAACAAAAAAGTCTAGTTTTTTTTAACTTATTATATAGTATATAGTTATAACATATAATAATATCAATCAATTGCGCCTCTCTGTTTGTCATTTCATCTACGAAAAATTCTTCACCGAGAATTGCTGATAGCATTGTATTACACTTGACACGATATTTTAAATGGTTTATAATGATTAGAAAAACTAAAATAGAGGGCAATTATACAATTGAACCAGTTCGGCAAAGGCCACCCAGGCGTACGAACAGACACTGGAAGACGCAATAAAGAGCGGTAAATGGAGCCCCGGAGAAAAGACAGTTGCCATTTACGGTGAGGATACTGACTGGGGGCGAAGTTTCGGGAATGGAATTAAGGAACAGTTTGAGAAAGTTGGATGGAAAACTGTTGCCATCGACTATTTCCCCATTGAACAAACAGAGTTTTATCCTTTGCGTAACAAGTTAAAAAACATTAATCCCTCAGTTATTGCTGGGACAAGTACAGCGCCTCCTTAGTTATCTGCTTTCATAAAACAGGTTAATGAGGTGGGGCTTAGAAGCTTAATAATAGCCGATGGACTCGGCTGGGTTGGTGAATGGTACAATTTAACCGGTAAATCTTCTAACTACGTTATCGATCCGGTTCCTGGATGGGTCACTGAAAAGGGTAAGTAGTTCGACAGGGAGTCTGAAGATAGATGGGGATTACCACCCAGTCCTTTTCCGGCGGTCTTTCTTACGATGCAACAACATTTTTCATCGCACTGGCAAACAAAGCAATTGATATGTATGGAGAGTTGAGCAGTGATACTGTTTAATGGGCTAATTCTCAGAAAGGAGTGAGTTTGAATGATATTTGAAGCAGAAAACGTTGTAAAGAATTTTGGCGGTTTGAAGGCAGTAGATAATATCTCTTTTAGCGTTGAGGAGGGGGAGATATTCGGTCTCATAGGTCCGAACGGTGCAGGAAAAACGACATTTTTAAATTGTGTAGCCGGGGCACTGAAACCGAACGAGGGCACTGTAATACTGTTCGGTGAGGATGTTACAGGCCTGAAACCCGAGGTAATGTGCAAAAAAGGTGTTTCCAGGACCTTTCAGATATCCAGGCCTTTCCCGAGACTGACTGTGGAAGAAAATGTGGAAGTAGGAGCAATATTCGGTGCTCCGAAGGATCACAAAATAACGGCAAAAAATAGAGTGGACGAAGCACTTGATTTTGTGAAATTTCCCCTTTCCCGCGAAACACCTGCCGAGCATTTAAATGCTGTGCAGCTGAAGCGTTTAGATCTCGCCCGGGCACTGGCCAGCAGCCCTAAGCTCTTACTACTTGATGAATTGGCTGCAGGGTTGACTACCGGAGAACTTGAAGAGATAATGGATTTGATAAAAAAGATAAGGGACAGGGGAATCACCATCATCATCGTTGAACACATAATGAAAGTTATAAGGGGTGTATGCGAAAGAATTGTCGTTATCGACTATGGAGAAAAGATTGCCGAGGGAAAACCAGACGAAGTCATGAATAACCCCAAAGTAATAGAGGCTTATCTGGGCGAAAAGAGGATTTCTTTTTAGATGAACCTGATAACCTGGTTATACAACATAGTTATATAACTATATTGGTAATGTAGTTAACGGTCTATATTTTATTAATTGTTATATCAAATAATATCTTACGGTGTTTTATTGGAAAATATAATAATAAAGAGGCGCAGTTTAGCATTATAATTATAGATGTTTATTAATAAATAATCATAAGGAGATTACGATTGCTGAAAATACAGGATATAAATGCGGGGTATGGTTTTCTTCAGGTTTTGTGGGATGTAGTTTTTGAAATTTCTGAAGGCGAATTTGTGGCTCTTTTAGGACCGAATGGTGCAGGAAAGTCAACCACACTGCGTACTATTGTCGGGCTGATAAAGCCAATGAAAGGGGAAATTACTTTCAAGGATACACAGATAACACCCCTTACCACCCACGAAATTGTGAACATGGGGCTCAGCTACGTTTCGGAAAGTCTTAACCTCTTTGTAAATATGTCAGTTTACGAGAATCTTCTCCTGGGTGCGTATACGATAAAGGATGTAAAAATAGTGGATGAAACGATTGATTTCGTTTTTAATCTGTTCCCACAACTGGCAGAAAGGAAAAAGCAGCTGGCAGGCACATTAAGCGGAGGGGAACGGAAAATGCTGGCGATCGCGAGAGGTATGATGTCAAAGCCGGATCTCATAATGGTTGATGAACCCTCGTTGGGACTTGCTCCCAATCTGGTCGAAAACGTGTTTGAGGCATTGGAAAGGCTCCATGAAGGGGGAATCACCATTCTTCTTGTAGAACAGAATGTAACCCTGACGCTTGAAATAACGGACAGGGCCTATGTAATAGAACAAGGGAAGATTGTCTTGAGCGGCAAAAGCAGTAACCTGAAAAAAAATGATCATGTAAAGAGCGTATATCTGGGGATTTAAAAACACCGGCAACCCCCGGTTTTATTGAGGACCGTAACCCTGATGCGGATAAGCCACCTTCAAGATTATAAAGATTAAGGTACTGATGCGGACAAGCCGCATTCAAGATTATCAGGATCAAGGTACTGAAGAAAGGAAAAAATAATGGCAGAGAGAATAAATAGTAATGATAAAACAAAAACCCGTAAACCGGCAAAAAAGAGGGTATTCGGAAAATTAAAAACACGCACATCTGCCTGGGTGGTAATTGCAGTGACGATAGGGCTTGCTATCGTTATCGGGAAAGTAGGAGGAGTTGCTCAGGTTGTCAATGCGGTTGTTTCAGGTGGTATGTGGGCACTCCTGGCGGTTGGCCTTGCTCTGATACTGGGTGTGATGAACATCCCGAACTTTTCACACGGCGAGTCATTCATGGTTGGGGCCTATGTTGCATACTTCGTTTTTTCGCCTCTCTATAAGTATAATCTCGTAAGCGGAAGCAAGTTTCTGTTTATTGTCGGTCCATTTATCGGATTTATAGCGGCTGCTCTGGCCGGATTTATTCTCGGAATAATTATAGAGAGATTAATTTTTTCCCCTTTAAGAAAGAGAACGAGAGAACGATGGGTTATGAACGCGTTCCTCCTTACTGTCGGCATATCTTTTATCCTGACAAATGGAACGAATTTAGTAATCGGGCCAAATTTCAGAGGCATACCACGTTACTGGGATGTTGCACCGTTTTCTTTTTTAGGCGTTCGGTTAACGGTAGACAGGATCGTGGCTTTTACAATTGCCGTTGTGAGTATAGCTGTACTCTGGTTTTTCCTGCGCAGAACAAAAACAGGTAGAGCAATACGCGCTGTGTCACAGGATGAGTCAGGTGCAGATATGGTTGGAATCAATATCCAGTTTATTCACACATTAACATTCGGACTCGGAACTTCGATGGCTTCTGTTGCCGGTGCATGCCTTCTGTTTATGTTTCAGGCTTATCCGACAGTAGGATTAAAACCGCTCTATTTTGCATGGTATGTAGTGATGCTTGTTGGGCTCGGAAATGTGTCAGGTGCTATTGTCGGAGGTTTTATCGTAGCCTTTCTACAAGCAGGCACTCAGCAGTTTATCGGAGTTGCATGGGAAGAGGTTGTTCCAACAATTGTAATGATGCTGGTGTTAATTGTCGCTCCTTCCGGTATCTTTGGAAGTGAGGTAAAAGGTATCCAGGAGCAGTGACGTGAATTTGTTTTTGGAAGAAAATTATTGAATAAGGATTGATAAATGAAAATTACAGAACTTGCAGGGCGAAAGAGAAAAATGACCGGAATCACAAATATACTGCAGCGGGTTGGCTTTTCTCCTTCAGGATTTATCCTGCTTGTGGTGCTTGCTGTCTTACCGTTCATTCCACCATTCAGCAGTGAGTTTATTCTCCGCTGGTTAATATTTGGTGCCTTTCTCGCTGCACAGGCAGTCGCCTTTGATTTAACAGCCGGTTATATTAATGTCGTTAATTTCGGGTTTGCAGCAATTTTAGGACTGGGAGCCTATACATCAGCTATATTAGCAAATACATCGCCCTATTTAATAGTGCAAACCGGCCTTACCCCCTGGATCGGGATGTTTATAGGTGCTATTGTGGCTGGTTTTGTTGGTTTTATTCTTGGATTTTTAACTTTGCGGTTACGCGGTTTATACGCGGCAATTATGGCCTGGTTTGTCGGTATAGCTATTTTAGGATTGGCACGCAATTTGATAAAATTAACCAGAGGGTCGCTGGGTTTGAGCCCCCCCAGTCTGCTGGAAACCTCTTCAAACCGACCATACTTCTATATTATCTTAACCATGATGGTGGCGATCTACATCATTTGTAAAATTGTAACCAGATCTCATTATGGGTTAGCATTCAGGGCATTAGGGCAAAATATTGATGCGGCCCGCGCTTCCGGAATAAATCCGACAAAATATCGTGTTTTCAACTTCACATTATCCTGTTTCTGTGCAGGCCTGCTGGGAGGGTTTTATGCGCATTACTTTGTCTCACTGACCCCACAAGCTGTTATGCATACTTCGAAAACCGTTGAGGTGCTTGCTATCGCATTCATCGGCGGGCGGGGATTTCTCTGGGGTGGCATTCTTACTGCATTCCCATTTGTCTTTTTTATCGAATACCTCAGATCAGCTCTGCCGGGTTTACCCGGCCTTCATCTGGTTATTTACGGTGTGCTCATGGTCCTGGTGATGATATACTATCCAAAGGGTCTTGCAGGATTCGTAGTATGGGCAAGAGAAAAAATAAAAATTTATAAGGAGGAAAAAAATGGCGGATTTTGAAACAATTGCTAACAATGTTATATCAGGAGATGTGGATGTAGTTACAGAATTAACGAAGAAAGCTGTAGACGAAGGTGAAAAGCCTCTGGATATTATCGACAAGGGATTAATGAAGGGGATGAATGTCGTTGGTGAACGGTTCAAGGCCGGGGATATGTTTATACCGGAGGTGCTGATATCGGCGAAAGCGATGGGTGCCGGCATGGAGATAGTGAAGCCTTTGTTTGTTGGAGGAGAGGTTCCGTCTCAGGGGAAGGTAGTGCTGGGAACGGTGAAAGGTGATTTGCATGATATAGGGAAGAGGCTGGTGGGCATGATCATGGAGAGTGGTGGCATGGTGGTTGAGGATTTAGGGATAGATGTGAGTCCTGAGAAGTTTGTGGAGGCAGTGAAGGAGAAGAAACCCGATATAGTGGGAATGAGTGCATTACTGACAACGACGATGCTGGCAATGAAGGATACAATAGAGATACTGGAGGAAGAGGGGCTGCGGGATTCGGTGAAGGTAATAATCGGGGGAGCGCCCGTTACATCTGATTTTGCTAAGGAGATAGGAGCTGATGGGTGGGCTCCTGATGCCATTACGGCGAAAGAACTGGCTATGCAATTGATAGGCGGGAAATAGTATGCAGAATAACTGGTTTTACAGGATGCCAGAAAGCTTTTGCCGGCAGAAATCGGATTTAATAATAAAGGAGAATAAATAAATGAAAGGATATGTAAGGGCACGATACAGTGTTAACAAATCGGTACACTTCAGCCTGTTATCAGAGGATCAGAGAGGGGAGATTTATTTTGCAGCTTGTGAAATACTCCGGAGAACGGGGGCAAAAGTTCTCAATAAAGAGGCGATAGATATTTTTAAAAAAGCCGGCTGCTGGATTGATGGAGAAATAGTAAGGATTCCAACCGGTTTAAGTGAATGGGCGGTGAGAACAGCGCCTTCACGGATACTTCTTTATGACAGGAATGGGAATAAAAGAATCACCCTGGAGGGGCATCGAAGTCATTTTGGGCCGGGTCCCACAAATACCTACCATATTGATCCCAATACAGAAGTGAGAAGAAAACCAATATTGAGTGACACAGAAAATGTTGGGAAGGTATGTGAGGCACTGACGAATATCGATTTTGTTCAAGATCTTGGCACACCGGATGACGTTACTCTCACACTTGCGGATGTGCACGCATTCAGCGCTCTTGTGAGAAATACGACAAAACCTATCGTTCACTGGGGGTTTGATATTGATCAATACCAGGATATCATTGATATTGCCTCAGTGGTTGTTGGCGGTTTGGAAAACTTACAGAAAAAACCAATATTAGCACTTTATTCTGAGCCGAGCCCACCCCTGGTACATACCGATGAAGCAATCGCAAAGGCACTGATAGCGGCAAAGAACAGGGTTCCTGTTGTTTACACACCCTGTATAATAACCGGGGCTACTGCGCCGGCAACTTTAGCAGGAAGCCTGGCGTTAGGCATTGCGGAGAGCCTGGTTGGTATAGTTGCCACACAGCTTATAAGGGAAGGTTCTCCGATTATCATGGGCGGTGTATACGGAATAATGGATATGAGAACAACCATTTATAGTTACGGAAGCCCTGAGTTCAACCTGATGCAGGCAGGGATGGCAGAAGTTGCGCATTATATGAGCCTACCTGTTTTCGGTACTGCCGGCTGTACTGATTCTCATACTCTTGATGCGCAGGCTGCGGCAGAGGCAGCGATGAGCATACTTATAGCAGCAGAGTCAGGGGCGAATCTCGTGCATGACTGTGGTTATACAGGCTTTGGCTCGGCCGGGTCACTGTTCCAGCTTGTTATGGCTGATGAAGTGATTGGTATGGTAAAAAGAATTATAAGGGGGATAGAGGTAAACGATGAGACTCTTGCTCTGGATGATATTGACAGGGCAGGTCCTGCCGGAGAGTTTGTCACTTCTGAACATACCTTTAAGAATTTTAAAAAAGAGACGTGGTTTCCGACATTGATGAACCGTATGAGATACAGTGAATGGAAATCCAGGGCGAAGGAAAGCAGTATGGGAGATAGAATAAAAGAAAAAGCTCGCCGTATTCTTGCAGAGGCGAAAGCTCCCTCTTTACCCGATGATATTAATAAAAAAATTGATAAAATTATCCAAAAAGCGGAAGAAAGGGAGAGTAAAAAAGCAGAAAAGCAGGTATAAAGAAAAGAAGCTTTTTATAGTAATGGGAGTTTGTTCCATTAAAACAGGGAAAGGCGGGAAAATCTTATGAAGAGTAATTATAGGGTAAATGCTTCTGCACATCTTCGGGTCCTCTCAGAGGATCAATGTAAGCGTCTGCTGGGAGCTGCCGTTGAGGTTCTTGAGAGGACAGGTGTGTTGTATCAAGACAAAGAATCCATAGAGATTATGAAAAAGGCGGGGTGTTATGTTGATGGCTCGAGGGTACGGATACCGGGGAAACTGATGGAAAGAGCGTTAAGAACAGTACCTGCGAAAGTTACTTTATGCAACAGCAGAACCGGGAAAAGGGTCATGGAAATGGAAGGAAATAATGCGTATTTTGGAACCGGTTCGGATACTCCCTTTTTTATTGATCCGTATACACAGAAGAGGATCCCAACAAGTAAAAAAACGGTGAGCATGGCAACAAAAGTAATAGATGCACTGCCCAATATGGATTTTGTGATGTCGATGGGAATAGTTCAGGATGTTCCTCAGCTTATATATGACAGGCATCAATTTGAAGCGATGGTATTAAATACAAGCAAGCCGATTGTCATTACGGCCATAGATATCGAGGGCTATGGTGATATTATTGAAATGTGTGAAATTGTTGCAGGTGGAGAAGAGGAGCTGAGGAGAAATCCATTTATGACGTTATATGCGGAGCCGATTTCTCCGCTGTTACATTCTGAAGAAGCTGCACAGAAGCTGGTGCTGGCCGGGAAGAAGCAGCTTCCTGTGGTTTATACGCCGTGCATTATGGCAGGAAGTACGGTTCCCGCAACACTTGCAGGGGCGATGGCCAACGGTCTTGCAGAGAGCTTAAGCGGTCTTGTCTTAAATCAGCAGACAAATGAGGGCAACCCATTTATCATGGGCGGTGTGTTTACAATTATGGATATGAATACAACGATTTTTTCTTATGGGGCTCCTGAATTTGATTTGATGATGGCTGCACTGGCAGATATGGCGAACTTCCTCAATATACCGATGTTTGGAACAGCAGGATGCACGGATTCGAAGCTGGTTGATGAACAGGCTGCCATAGAGGATGCGATCTCCATACTTATGTCCGCTCAATCCGGGGCGAACCTGATACATGATGTTGGATATATTGAGCATGGTAACACAGCTTCTTTAGAAAATCTGGTTATATCTGATGATTTAATCGGGTATGCACGGAAAATCACGAATGGGATAGAAGTAAATGACGAAACACTTGCCCTGGATGTGATTGATCAAGTTGGGCCCGGAGGGAATTTTCTGACTGAAGATCATACCCTTAAATATTTTAAAAAAGAAACATGGTATCCGGATCTTTTTGAACGAAAAATTTATGAAAACTGGGAGAAGGAAGGGAAAAAAACGCTTACTCAGAGAGCAAATGAAAAAGTGATTGATATTCTTGAACATTATGAGCCTGACCCTTTACCGAAGGACGTTCAATCAAAGTTAAGGGCAATTGTTGAGCGGGCGGAGCGGAAAATCATTCATAAGTAAAAGACTACCTTCAAAACAGGTGGCTTCCTTTTGGCAGTGAAGGACCCGGAATACAGGGTATTTAATACAGGGTACGGAATACAGGGTATTTGATACAGGGTATTTAATACCTTGTATTAATGGAGAAGGTTGTTGACCCATTTTGCACTTGGGATTGATACAGGCGGCACATTTACGGATGGAGTGATCTATGATTTAGATCAGGGCAGGATTGTTGTGAAAACGAAAGTTATCACAACAAGAAATGATCTATCCATTGCTGTTGAAAACTGTATGGATAATCTGGTCTCTGAGCTGAAGGGTGAAGATGAAGCAGAAAAGGTTTTAACCACGATTAAAATGGTTTCCCTCTCCACAACTCTTGCCACGAATGCCATAGTAGAAGGCCAGGGAGCAGAAGTCGGCCTTATATCGATTGGCTATGAAATAAAAAAGGATTTGCCGACTACCCATCATTCTGCAATACAGGGTGGATGTGACATTAAGGGCAGGATAAAAAAGGAAGTCGATATTGAGGCTGCCCGGGAAGCAATAGAAACTATGATGGGAAAAGTAGAGGCCTTTGCCGTTTCCGGTTACATGAGTATTAGAAATCCCGAGCAGGAATTAACAGTTAAGAAACTGATCGAAGAGCTAAGCGGTTGTCCTGTTGTGTGTGCCCATCAACTGAGCGCGGAACTTGGTATCTATGAAAGAACGGTGACTGCGGTACTCAACGCCCGGTTAATCCCCCTGGTAAACCATCTTATAGATGCAGTGAAAAAGAGTTTACATGCAAGGAATATAACAGCTCCCCTCATGGTGGTAAAGGGTGATGGGAGCCTGATCAGTGAAAAGGCGGCGAAAGAAAAACCTGTTGAAACGATACTTTCCGGGCCCGCTGCAAGCATTGTAGGGGCACGAGCTCTGTCTGCTGTTCATAATGGGCTTGTTGTGGATATGGGTGGGACAACAACGGATATCGCTGTATTGAAGGATGGAAAGCCGGCGATAAAAGAGGAGGGAGCCCAGGTTGGTGGGTGGCTTACGAGAGTTAAAGCTGCGGAAATTACAACAATCGGCCTTGGCGGTGACAGTTTTATTCAGGTCTCTAAAGACAGGGTATTATCAATCGGTCCTCAGAAGGTTTTCCCATTATCATGGATTGTCTCTGAATACCATCATCTTCTTGATGAATTAAACAGTATTGCTCAAGCCATTTATTTTCCGTTAAACTCACAGCCTACCTGCATTTTCGTTTTTATTAAAGAACCTGCTGATATTGTATTGACTGATACAGAAAGACAGATACTGGAGCTAATCCGGGAAAAACCGCATTCGCTTTATTACATAAGCAGGAAACTGGAAAAAGATGTAAATATTCTGGGCTGGGAACGGCTTGTAAAGATCGGTTCTATTCACCGGGCAAATCTGACTCCAACAGATATACTCCATGTTGTTAACAGCTTTAACAGATGGAATAAAGAAGCTGCGAGTTTGGGAGTGAATATTATGTCGAAGCGGTTCGATACGAGCATAGAAAAATTTATTAATACGGTGCTGAATGATTTCTACTACAAACTCTTTAAACTGATTATTGAGAAGATCTTGTATCATAAAATGGGCAGAGTAATATTAAAGGACAGCGAGGAAAGCAACTATTTGTTGAGCCGGATGTTTTACGATAAGGAACTGAAAGGAGATGATGATATTGAATTTTCAGTCAGGGTTAATATTCCTGTTGTTGCTGTCGGTGCGCCCGCTGCTGCCTATTTTCCTGATGTGGTACAAATGTTACATGGCGATCTTCTCTTACCTCCTGACGCTGATGTCGCAAATGCCGTTGGTACGGTAAACGGGAAAGTGGTTGAAAGAGTTAAAATTCTGATAAAACCGGGTGAAAGCGGCGGTTATTTTGTATATACACCTGAAGAGCGGAAGATGTTTATGGACTTTGATGAGTCCATTGAATATTGTGTATGTTTTGGGAAATCGTATGCCCGAAGGAAGGCAGAAGACTCCGGTGCATCGGACATAGAAGTTATCGTTGAACGAAA
>JAUVYC010000152.1 GCA_030603285.1 Spirochaetota bacterium | reverse complement strand
ACATTCAGACAAGGGGGCCAGATGGCAACGAATGGTAACTATGTTCCGGAGGTGAATTTCGCTGCTTTAGTTCTTACATTGAGTTCGTCAGCATGGGTAGGGTTAGGAAAGATTGCTGACCCGATCTCTGGTGAGGTGAAGAAGGACCTGAAGGGGGCGAAATACACAATCGATGTTTTATTGATGCTCAGGGAGAAAACAAAAGGAAACCTCAGTACAGAGGAAGAGAAGGTATTTAACGGCATCATATCTGAGCTTCAGGCGAATTATGCTGAAACGGTATTTGCCGGGGACCATGATGATCAAGATCATGATGATCAAGAGGAGCCTTCAACGGATTCCCGGACGACGTCGTTTGCTGAGGAGAAATTATCAGAAAGTAAAATGACTGAGGCAAATAAGGAGAAAGATAAAAAGTAGAAATAATAAGCCCGTATACAGGAGGTGTAATGCCGTCAGGTAAGAAGAAGAAAAGGCAGAAAATTGCGAATCATAAAAGAAAAAAGCGGTTGAGAAAAAATCGACATAAAAAGAAATAGGATTTTACATTGAATGAGTAATATGATCATTGGGGGAAAAACACTGATAATGGGTGTTATAAATGTAACCCCCGATTCATTCTATGAAGGGAGCAGGGTTCAGGAAAAAGATTCAGCGGTAGAACGGGGTGTTTTTTTTGAGGAATCCGGCGCTGATATTATCGATATTGGTGGAATATCGACAAGACCGGGTTCCGAAGAAATAGATATAGAGGAAGAACTGAAGAGGGTAATACCTGTTATAGCGGAGATCAGAAAAAGGAGTAAGATTTTAATTTCTGTTGATACATTTAGGCCGGAGGTTGCTCGTCAGGCAGTATCAAATGGGGCTGATATTATTAATGATATATCAGGCCTGCGGTTCAGTAATGGGCTTGAATATATTGCCGTAAAAGCAGGTGTTTATATCATATTGATGCATATCCGGGGAAAACCCGTTGATATGCAGAAGCGGGCAGTCTATAACAATGTTATTCGCGAGGTTTCCAGTGAACTTGATGTTTCAATTGAAAAAGCGCTTAAGGCTGGAATCGATAGATCGAAAATTATTCTGGATCCAGGAATAGGATTTGCTAAATCAGCTGAACACAACCTCATTCTTATAAAATACCTTCCACTTATTAAGAAAAAAGGCTATCCTGTCCTCATGGGACTTTCCAGAAAGTCATTTCTTGGAGTGTATACAGACCTTGAACCTGAAGATAGGTTAATCCCCACGATCGCTGCAAATGCTATATCTATTTTCCAGGGTGCCGATATTATTAGAGTACATGATGTGAAAGAGGCAAAAATCACTGCCCAAATTGCAGATGCAGTAAGGGATTGCTGAGCAGATCTATTTATAGCAAATTAATCTGAATTAAAAAAATTATTTTAAACATGAACATCATACTTAACATATATTGGCTAAAGACCTACCTGCTGCCAATCATTGATATTGTTATTATTGCTTTTGTAATTTATAGAATCTACCTCATGATTTCAGGGACCAGGGCAATACAGGTGGTAAAAGGCCTGGCTCTCATAATATTTGCTGCATGGCTTTCCCGATTATTACATTTTGAAACGGTGAGCTACCTGCTCAATCAACTCATTCAGGTTGCGGCAATAGCTGTGATCATTCTGTTCCAACCGGAGTTGAGAAGGATGCTTACAAAGATTGGCCAGAACAGATTTATTGGCGTATTCTTTAAAGAAAGTATAAATATCAGAGATACCCTTGCTGTTTCTGTTGAAGAACTTTCTAATAAAAAAATTGGCGCACTTATTGTCATTGAGTCAAAGGTAGGGCTTAAAAATTATATAGAATCCGGTACATATATTGACGCTATGCTAAGCAGTGAACTTTTATTTTCAATATTCAGGAAAGAGTCTCCGCTCCATGATGGTGCAGTAATTATCAGAAGAGAAAGGATCATTGCTGCAAAATGTATTCTTCCTTTAACAGAAAGACATGAGATCCTTGAAGGGTATGGTACACGTCACTTTGCAGCACTTGGCCTGTCAGAGGAAACAGATGCTTTTGTTATTGTTGTTTCTGAAGAAACCGGTAAAATATCGATTGCATGGAACGCAAATATTGAAATGGGTATCTCCATAAAGCGGCTGCGAGAACAATTACACCAACTGTTGATCATTAAATCATAGTAACATTATGCGATTAAACATTTTTAAAAAAATTACCCATAACTGGCATATTAAGATCCTCTCTCTCGTACTTGCCCTTATTTTGTGGATATATATTGATAGTCTGCAGGAGAGAGAGCGCTTTATTTCAGTGCCGGTAGAAATAAAGAATATTCCTGCAGAGTATATAGTATCAAATGGAATTCCAATATCTGTTAAGGTTATTCTAAAAGGAAAAGACTCCCGTCTGGCGCTTCTTGATGAAAAGAATGTTAGAGCGTATGTTGATCTGGAAAATAGTGCGAAGGGTGAAAAAATGGAAATAGTCAGAATTGATAAAAACAGTATTCCCCAGGGCATTTCAATTAAAGAAGTAAACCCGAGAATTATCAATATTTCCATTGAACGGATTGAGAAAAAACTTGTGCAAGTCATTCCTGTAATCACACATGAACCTCCGGACGGCTATAATTTTGAAGATGTGATCACCGACCCGGAAGAAGTCCTGGTGAAGGGGCCTGAATCACTGGTAAAGGATATTGATTCTGTGTATACAAAAGATATAGACATCAAAAGTTTAACTGAAACAACAGTAAAGGAAGTTGGATTAAACATAAAGGACAGCAGGATTACACTGGAAAATGATACTGCCGTTAGTGTAAAGATCATAATTAAAGAACAGTACGTTGTAAAGAGAATGTACTGGAATACGATTGTTTCATTACATCTGAATGAAAACTTTAATGCTGAAATTAAGGATATTACAGTTTCAGTCCTATTAAGAATACCTAAAAGGATTGAAAGAGTATTCTCGGATGAGCAGTACCATTTATACGTGGATTGCCAGAATATTGATGAACCAGGGAACTTTCATTTACCCATCATTTTCGAGACAGAAAGCAAAGATGTCACTCTCATTAAAACGGAACCCAGTTCAGTCGATGTAATTATCACAGGTGGTTCAGAACCATAGAAGGGTAAAATTATTTTTATTTATTCGGCCAATGAGATCGTAAGAAAGCCGATAATTATTTATGGAGAATTTTTGTGGAAGAATCACCCATTAAAAAATCGTATTATCAGAAAGAGCCCGTGAAGTGTCCTGTGTGTAAGGCGTCCTTTCAGAAAGAAGAGATGCTTTCAGGAAGGGGAAGACTCATAGCAAAAGATATTACAGATGAACTGAGGCGTGTATATGAACCAGGTAAGAAGGCTGGTGAAACATACCCTCTCATTTATCCTGTTACGGTATGTCCGGATTGTTTTTATTCTGCATATCCTGAAGACTTTCAACTAATAAAAAGTGATTCCATACCTGCGGCACTCTCTCAGAAGGAGAAAAGAAAACGGGATATAAATCTTATTTTTCCGATTGTTGGCTTTAGAAAGGCGAGAAATCTTATTACCGGTACAGCCAGCCATATCCTGGCTGTTGGGTGTTATTCGTTCCAACATAAAGAATGTGCCCCTACATTTAAAAAAGCAATGTCTACATTACGGACTGCATGGTTATTTGACGATCTTAATAAAAGGTATCCGGGACAGAACTATGACAGGATCAGAATAATTATGTATAAAAAGGCTATGAATTATTATGAAAGAACGATTAATTATGCTCAAACAGGGGAGGAAAGAATTGATGCGGTAAAACACTTCGGGCCTGATCTTGATAAAAACTATGGGTTTGAGGGTGTACTCTTCATGTCGACCTTACTTCTTTTTAAATATGGTGATCAGGGAAGTAATGAACAGATAATCCAAAAGCTTCAGAAAGCAAAAAGAATTGTAAGCAGGATATTTGGTATGGGAAAATCTTCAAAGAGTAAACCCTCTTTTATTCTCGAACTTGCAAAAAATCTATACAAAAAGATTACTACGAAAATTGCGGAGCTCAAAGAAGAATGAGGCATATTGCACTTGAAATAGCCTATGATGGCATGCATTATTCGGGCTGGCAGATTCAGAATAATGCAGTCACTGTTCAGGGGGTTTTTCAAGATGTAATGTATGAAATATTAAAAGGCCGGCCAAAGATTAAAGTTGCAGGAAGAACTGATGCCGGAGTACATGCTCTGGGTCAGATTGTGTCGTTCAAATCTCAATGCCGGATGACTGAAGAGCAATTAGGGTATGCTTTAAATTCAAAACTTCCGAAGGATATTCGTATTCTCCGGGTATTTGAAGTGCCTGTTAAATTTCATCCTCGGTATAGTGCTCAAAAAAGGTGGTACCGGTATATAATAAGCAATGCTAAGGTTCTGCTCCCTTTTTTTAAGAATTATACCTTATGGGTAAAAAGGGGGATAAATACACTGCTCCTTAATGAGTATTGTAAGGAAATAATTGGCACTCATGATTTTACGAGTTTTGCAACTCTGCAAATCGGTGATGTGCCATTGCGTAGAGTATTTGAATGTGATTTTACCAGGAAAGATGATTTTGTAATACTTGATATTATTGCAAACGGCTTTTTAAGAAAGATGGTGAGAACAATTGTCGGAACTTTCCTCGAGCTTGAGAAAAGAAATGAAAAACCCGAAAGAGTGAGCGATATTTTACAGGCGAAAAATAGGGGAGAGGCAGGGAAAACAGAATTTCCCGGAGGTTTATATCTGGTGAAGGTATTTTATTAATTTGTGGCAGTTCTCTGGTCGGATATTAGTAGGGGCAATTCATGAATTGCCCCTAATGTGGACAAGCCACATTCTCGATTATAAAAATATTTTCTTGCAAACTAAAGTTTGTGCCTAAAAAGCAAGAAAATTGATATTAAGGTACTACTGCTTTGCAGTACCCGGAGTCGGTTAAACAGAAACTATCAATGGATTTAATGTATGGTAATGGTGATTTTATTCATTCTTTTTGTTATTTTAATTGCACTCCTGGGATTCTTTTTACAAACATCTAAAACTGACAAAAAGCTTGAAAAGGCCAACAATCTGTACAAATTTGAAAAATATAAAGAGGCATTAGAGCTCTTTCAGGAACTTTATTCGAAAGAGTCGGGAAATAAGCTCTATAACTGGTATATTGGCCAGTGTTATGAAAAACTTAAAAATTATGAATTAGCACTTGTAGAATATAATAAAGCCTCTCTTAGTACGAAATTTATTCCACCCTTAAATGAAGCTGAGGTGCATAAACGGATAGCTCTGGCGAATCTTGAACTTGGAAATGTCAACAAGGCTTACCGGGAATTTCAGATTGTGACCACTTTAAACCCACAAAATCCCGACGCATATTTTTATTTAGGCGTTATGGCAAAAAATAAAGGCGAGTTACAGAAAGGTGTCGAATTTTTTGAAAAAGCTTTTCAATATAAAAAAGATTATCCTGAGGCTTACTTTGAACATGGAAAGTTAAATTATTTATTAATGCACACTGATAAGGCAAAAAAGTCGCTGCTTGAGGCAATAAACCAGGACCCTGATTTATATGAAGCACATTATTACTATGGGATTATCCTGGAAAAAGACAAGGTTTATCAAAAAAGCATGGATGAATTTCTCCTTGCCCTGAGGGATGACAGGTTTAAGTTTGATTCGTATGTACACCTTGGCAGCATCTATATGGCACTCTCGGACAAAGATTCCGCCTTTGATATTTTTGAAAAGGCACTCGCTGTCGGGACGGTAAATAAAGAGAGTCTGCTGGATGCTAAATATAAGTATGCGGACTATCTCGTTCAAGAAAGGGATTTAAACAGGGCCTTGAAGTTATGGCAAGAGATTTATTCACAGGATGATCGTTACAAGGATGTTGAAAGTAAGATCCAGATTTACGGTGATATAAGTAAAAGTGAAAACCTCACAAGATTTTTTACATCCTTGAAGCAGGATTTTATTAAAACCGGGTATACACTGTGTAAGCTTTTACGCGTTAAAGTGGAAAATTACAACTTTCAAAAAAATGACCTGCTGGAATTTATAGGAACCAGCCGTTTAGGAAGGGATGACATTATCTGTGTCATGCATATGGTGAGATGGACCAGTCTGGTGGGGGAAATTCCTGTAAGGGAACTGATTGATAGCGTTGTTGAAAGGGGAGCATCGAAAGGAATATTTGTTACAGCTACATATTTTTCAGAAAAGGCCCATGGCCTGTCTAAAATACGTCCGCTGGAGCTCATAGAAAGAGAAAGACTGGAACAACTTCTTTCAAAGGTGTATGAATAGTAAAGATACTGCCTCACATTTTTCATGCACCAGAGTTATTAAATTCTGATAATTTTTTCTCTACCATTAATCTTTTTTATTTGGCGTTTGACCTTTTTTGTTTTAAATTCAAACGCTGTTCAGGAAATATATAAAAAATATTGACAGAATAGCCTGTGTGTTTAATTTTTTATTCAAATAAATAATAATAGAAGCGTAAATAATTCGTTTTAGCTGAGATGACTATTAATATACATGGAGGGAACATGGATAAAAAATCCTTGAAAAAGATGGAAGATAAACTCATTAAAAAGAAAAATGAAATTCTTGAGACAATTGAAAGAGAAGAACAGGATGAAATTTCTGATCGTGAGAGTGAAAATGTAATTGGAGATATTGTTGATACAGCAAATAGTGCGTATGAGTATCAGATCTACGATAGACTCAGTGAAAATGAGCAGAAAAAACTGCACGAAATCAATGAAGCATTAAAGAGAATTGATGAGGGTGTATACGGGAAATGTGTTGTGTGCGGGAAAAAA
>JAUVYC010000162.1 GCA_030603285.1 Spirochaetota bacterium | reverse complement strand
TGTGTTTACGGCCTTGATGCCGATGGCCTTGTGACTCTGTTGCTGAATAGATATATATATAGCTTAATATCAGATACACTCATTGTCAAGCTAATTAAACTTTAAACTAACTCTGTATTTTTTCTTTTAGCTTTTTTATTTCTTTTATCGTTTTCTTTTCATCTATTATTTCATTTTTTGTTACTCCAACTGCTATGATACCTTTTACTTCTCCCGATACAAACACAGGAGCAAAAAACAATCTTTTTATTTCTGTAGAATCAGCAGGGTCAAATTTTCTCCTCATCTCGTCACTAAAAAAGACGTCTTCCTTGATATAAAGCATCTTTCCCTTCTGAAAGATATTTCTGAATATTTTCTCATTTCCATTAAAAAATAATTTGTTACTGGTATGATTATTTAAACCATGAGTCACAGATGAAGAAAAAATTCCTTCTTTGTTTTTTAAAAGGACAGCTGCTTTCGAAATACCAAGCTGCCGGATAAAATCATCAAAGATTTTAGCAAGCCTTCTATCCTTGTCTGCAGGTGTTGTTTCTTTCTCCTTCTGCTCAATCGTATAAATTAAATGTGAAAGTTCATCATTATGATATACACTCTCTTTTTCCTTAAATACCTTTTCAGGTATTGTAGGAGGCATTTCTTCATCGTATTCGGTCTTCATAACCGGCACTTCCCATTCTTCCAGTTCAGATTCCTGAAATTCATTACCGGCCTCTACAAGCTTTTCAAGCTCTGGGAGAGAACGTCCAGAACCCTGTATCCCTATATCTGTTCTTTGCAGATCATCTTCAATCGGTTCAATTATTTCTATTTTGTCCTTACTTTCAGTTTCTTTCACTACTCCCTGTTGATCCAATTCAGGAACTACTGCTTCTGTATTAAAATCGAAGGGAATCCCTTTATGTTCTCCCCTTTTTTGCTCTATTTCTCCAACCGCAGGAATTGACTGCCTGTTCTTCACAGTTTCAATAATCTCCTTTAATTGACGATCTGTTTCAAAATCCTCATAATCGCTGCTAATCTCTTCTATACTTTCTGCCTCTTCTATAAGTTCATCACTGCCACTCTCTTTTTCAGCACCTATCAGCTTTTCTTTAATAGTGGAATGTTCAGTCCCACTATTCTTGAGAGCCTTACTCTCCCTGAGAGCCCTACTCTCCTCGAGAGCCTCACTCTCCTCGAGAGCCTTACTCTCCCTGAGAGCCCTACTCTCCTTGAGAGCCTCACTCTCCTCGAGAGCCTCACTCTCCTCGAGAGCCTCACTCTCCCCGAGAACCTCACTCTCCCCGAGAGCCTCACTCTCCCCGAGAACCTCACTCTCCTCGAGAACCGGTTCTTCTATGGCTGCCTCTTTTACTTCTTCTATTTCTTCTATCTCTTCAATTTCATCTGCAACTTCTGCTTCTCCAATTTCTTCAACTTCAGTCAATTCCTCAATGTCACTTAATGGTAGTATACCCGATTCCAGGAAAGGAACTTCCATCTCAGGTTCTGATATTACTGACTGCGACTCCTGGATAATACTTTCGGCCTGCAGAGGTGGACCTGCTGGCACTTCCTTTTTCCCCTCCTCCCTGCTCACTACTATTGCAGGACCCCTCTTCCGGCGGATACTGATTAAAACAAAGATTAAAATAGAAAATACGACAAGTGCCTGGATGATAAGGATAAGAGCCCCTATTTTTGAAATTCTTAGCCGTTCGGTGTCGAGCGTCAATCCAAGTCTCCAATCCGTAAAATCATCAGTGACTCTTTTATAATAAATTGTTTTATCAAAACCTTTAAGTGAAAGTCTTACAGCGCCGGAATCATTTTCTGAAATCATTTTGACAAGACCGGCTAAATTTTCCTCCTCACTTGCATCGATCTCCGGGAAATTGATAAGGATGATTTTATCTGGCAAGATTAAGAAATCTCTATAATTCAAAGACTCAATCTGGTGAAAAATTGAATCGAGTATATCCTGTGTATAATAAAACAAAACCCTATACTTGTCACCCTGCTCTCCCTTAAATGACCTGAAAAAAATAATATTCTCGATCACAGGATCAAATATAATATTACTCATGCTGGTTCGATTCTCGTCGAAAATTTCTCCATATATATCCTGACCAAGCTTTGATTCATAAATATCATTATTTGAAGTACTGTAAATTATCTCATACTGCTGATTAACTATTCTTATTCTTTTACAAAACGGATCGGATACAAAATAATTCTTTAAGCCGGATACTCCTTTTTTATCCAGGCTTTCAATATCAATTTTCTCAATAATATAATCCAGCTTTTTATCCTTTATGTTTACAAACCGTTTAAATCCGATTTCCATAGAATCGGTGGTTTTAAAATATTCAGATTCAATATTTTTACCTATTAAATTTTTAATACGGGTATCCCCAAGTTGTATGATATTTTCTTCAATTAAAAAATATAAAGTACAGAATATAATTAATGTAATCGATAGGCTTATGATAAGCTTTTTCACGATTTCTCCAATTTCATTAAAAAATTAAGCCTTCTTTATACGAATACCGTCATATTCAAGATTCTTCATTAATTTTGTTCCCACACCCTCAGTTATTATTTTTCCCTCTTTATCTGTATCCTGAGTTGATTCCAATGCAGTTTCTTTGGCGGTAGATAATTCCATATCAATTTCACTTATTATGTCAGACCCGCTTTCCCTATCGGGCGTTACAAGATTTACCTTCTTAAAACCTTTTAAACCAGAAAAAACAAATATTCCGGTAAACAATAATAATAATATAGTTATTATTAATATCACAATCAATCCAATTAAAAGAAAAGCTTTTTCACCTAATTTAAATGGGTACCCGGCGACCAGGAGCAACTTTGAATTTTCCAGATCCAGAGGTTTTGTAAAAATAACATATCTTATCCCAATAAACTTTGGAGATTTCACTGTAATTATCTTATTCAAATCAATCCTCTCAGGGGGTTCGGTATTCTGACTAAAAATAATACTATATACATTTTCCGATTTATCATACAAAAGAACCCACGCAGGGATCCGCCTCAAATTTTCAAAAAAACTCCTAAAGGGGAGAAATCCTATAATTGTATCTGAAAAAACATCACCTTTACTATCTGTGTAAACATAATGGGTGCATCGATCCTGGTCTATATAATACTGATTCTGGTTTTTAAACTCAGGTAAAAAATTATTTCCAACAGTAAAGCTTGTTATACCAGAACGTACATATGCTCCGATTAAAATATCTTCCTCCTTAAGCCTGTCATACCAGCCATATTCTGAAATAAAATCTTTTATCATTTCTGTATGGCTGTTCAAATAGAAGGAAACAATATCCCCCATTAAGTAAAAACTCTTATTATCTTCATACAGAATATATTCATTTATAATCTTTTCCTTCAATTCAAAAAAATAGTTATTGAATCCATAACATGAGTGATAAATCATAAATATAATAAATATTAAAACTAAACAGAATCTTTTCAAATCCTTCACCGGTTAGTAATTACTATGTGTTATTTATTATCGGGTAAATAAAACAAAGCTATAAAAAGGAATATAGCTATATTACCAGGGATATAACCATATTACCAAAACCCTTCGATCTCCAGTCATCGGCTGAAGCTGAAATATATTCTATGTTTATCTTAATAAAAACTAATATAAGACATCAGTAGCTAATAGCAAGGTAAAAAGCCCATTTTCTGATATTACCTATTAAAGTACAAAGGTGCTTTTACCGAAAATAGGTGTGTTGGTGCAATGCACTTAGTTCCCCTCCCAGTTAACTATTGTTTTTGCACCAGAAAAGACTAGCGCGAAGCTAGTCTTTTTTATTCAATTTTCAGCAATATCTTTGATAGCTTCTTGACTTTTAACTTTTAATTTATTAACGTTCAAGATGATATGCTCTACATGATGCCCTTTTTCATAAAAAAATCAGGAAATGAAAAGATTGAGAAAACTTGAAAAAATCCTCATATTTATCCTTCTTTCGCTTGCAATAGTGCTTGGAGTAGGTATGGGGATTTTAATATCATCTTTTGAAGATACTACCGTTATTGTCAGTCTTGAAGACTTCAAACCAGAAATCCCATCAAAAATTTACGATAAAAATGGGAATCTGATCAGTGAAATATTTACTGTAAAAAGAGATCCGGTAACATTCGAAAAACTGCCTAAAAACCTTATAAATGCTTTACTTGCAATTGAAGATATTCAATTCTACTCACATCGGGGTATACATATAAAGAGGGTATTTGGGGCTCTTCTGGTAAATATCAAAACACGAAAAATAAGTCAGGGGGCAAGCACAATTACCATGCAGCTTGCGCGTACACTTTTTACAGGAAGAGAAAAAACCTATTCCAGAAAAATAAAAGAAATATGGCTTTCCCTTAAAATAGAAAAAAAGTATTCTAAAAACGAAATTCTAACACTTTATTTTAATCAGATATATTTTGGTCACGGTGCATACGGGATAGAGGCAGCGTCACAGTTTTACTTTAATAAGCATGTTGAAGATCTTACGCTTGCTGAATGTGCCATGCTTGCTGGACTTCCGCAATCACCAAACAGGTTGTCACCAATAAAGAACCCACAGCTTGCACGAAAGAGACAGGAGCTTGTTCTTGAGAGTATGGTAAAAAACAAAATGATCTATCCAAAGGAGGCTTATAACTCGTTTCAGGATTTCTGGGTAAACTTCAGACTGCAGATGCGTTCGCCCTCACAGTCTGTGTATAAGCTCACAGAAAATAAGGCTCCCCATTTTGTTGAATACATCCGGCAGAAAATCGAAAAGCTCTACGGCTCAAAAAGAATATACACAGACGGCCTGAAAATATACACATCACTGGATTTATCACAACAGGAACTTGCCGAAAAATATCTAAAGGAAGGGCTTGAAAGACAGAACGTAATTTATAAAAACACAATGAATCGGTTGCGAGGAAATCTTGATAAAAAAATACTTGATTCCCTCGATATACTTTCCCTGATTTTCAATCTGGAAAAACTTGACATTGGCACCCATAAAAATGAAGAAAGAATATTAAATCACCTGGATAAAAACTTAATCGCCCCGCTGGATATGGTGTCTTTTCTCTTTGATACGACTCATATTAACCGTATTATCGAAAGCTCATATACGATTGACAAAAATGCGGGCGAGTTTCAAAAGGTCGAAGGAGCTTTAATTGCCATAGAACCGAAAACAGGCTACATAACTGCAATGGTTGGGGGAAGCGCTTTTACAGAAGATAATCAGATTAATAGAGCAATTCAAATAAGGCGGCAAACCGGTTCAGGGTTTAAACCATATATATATACCACAGCAATCGATACTAAGATATTTACCCCCGCTTCGAATATTTTAGACAGCCCTGTTGTATTTTATGAAGGAGAAGAGGAATGGATCCCGGACAACTATGGAGGTTTATATCACGGAAGGGTCAGGCTTAGGGAAGCATTAAGACGATCTATAAATGTTGTGACTGCAAAGATTGTAGACAGACTGGGCATTGATACAGTTGTCAGATATGCCTCCAGTATTATTGGGATTGTTGATCCGGAAACAGTGGAAGAGAGGTTTCCAAAAGTATATTCAATTGCACTGGGTGTTGTTGAACTTTCACCTTACGAACAGTCAAAAGGATTTGCCACATTTGCAAATAATGGGAAGGAAGTAACTCCAATAGCAATTCTCTATGTACTTGATAGAGATGGCAATCTCATTGATAATTTCGAAGCTGAGCTACGAAAAAAGCAGATGTCAGAAGGGGAGAAACAGATAATACCGGTAGCAACAAATTATATAATTCTCGATATGCTGAGAGATGTGCTGAGACCAGGCGGTACAGGATACAGAGCAGCGACTGAGAATGATTTTGACAAACCTGCTGCAGGAAAGACTGGCACAACTCAGAACTGGAAAGATGCCTGGTTCACCGGTTTTAGCCCTGATCTTGTTACAACTGTATGGGTAGGATTTGATAGAAACAGTATATCTCTAGGAAGAGGACAGTCTGGAGGGGTTGTTGCAGCTCCTATATGGGCGAAGTTTATGAGAGATGCACTTAAAGACAGATCTGCAACATGGTATACAAGACCAGATGGTGTATACAGTGTACAAATATGTAAAGATTCAGGTCTTCTTCCTACAAAGTATTGTAACGATACGATAACTGAACTTTTCGTCAAGGGCACACTCCCAACAGAATATTGCTATGAATGTAAAGAAGGCACAGGTGATACCTTCAATATTGATATTTTCAAACGAAAAAAAACTTCATCAGAGAGATTTCCAGAAAGAAGGGAAAATAGGGGA
>JAUVYC010000006.1 GCA_030603285.1 Spirochaetota bacterium | reverse complement strand
GGCGGTCGCGTGCTTCTTTAATATTTCTCCGTGCGAGTTTATTGTACGGATCGATTTCAAGCATTTTATTCCATTCATTAATTGCTTCCTCATACTTCTTCTGTACAAAGAGGTCAATTCCTTTATAGTAAATAGTGAGTACCTCAGGACTGTATGTACTCACATCCCTCATCTCACCTTTTGTCCTGTTGATATATTCCTGTATGTTGAGGTAGTTTGGATCAAACCGGGCAACGGTCTCAAACTCTGCAAGCGCTTCTTCATATTCCCCATCTGAATACAGCTGAAGACCCAGGGCATATTTTTCTGACTTGAATGCCTCATCTGCAATGAGCTTGTCCTTGAGTGAGCTTTTTACCTCAATGATTACGATTTGCTGCTCATAGTCAGACCTTTGCTCGGATAGCTGGAGTGCCAGGGTACTTATATCCTGTTTGTATTGAGTGGTGAGCTCATCTATCGATCTCTGTTTATCTTCTCCAAGCTTAATAACCAGAGCTGCCTTTTCCTGTCCTGATACTGTACCAATTTTAGCGATTTCTTCTTTGTACTTTGTTTCTGTTTCACGGATTTTCCGTTCATGTTTCTCTTTAAGCTCAGCTTGCTGGACATCGAAGTTTTCTGTTACCTTTTTTATCTCCTTCTCAATGTGAATACGTATCTCTTCAGCCTGATCCTTTTCCTTTTCAATCATACTTTTCCCGAATTTGTAGCTAATACCCACCCTCATGAGGAGTTCAGGGAGTCCCTGCCAGTCAGAGTCTTCGAATGAAACTGCATAATCAATCCCGAATCCCCACTGATGTATGCCGAGTCCGGCAGATATTCCCTGTGGAAGGTTCTGGAATATGCTGTCAGGTGTAAAATTTTTGTATCCCATGCGGAGCATAAGCACATCATCAAAAGAGAGCTCGCTTCCGAAACTGAAATCATAGAGAAACTGTTTAGAACCGGAGTTATAATTATCATTATAAAAACGTGAATCCAGTGCAAAGGACAAACGTGTATTCTTCTTTTTTCCAAGGTAAAAGTTTGTTGCAATACCTGCTTTGTAGATCCGTGTATTTACTTCAAATTCATCTTCCAGTCTAATTCCGGTCCCATACACATCCTGCACAACAACTCCAATTGAAAACCAGTGAACCGCCGGCGGATTATAATATGCACCGAGATCAAAACTTGCACCTGCTCCCTTATAATCAGTGATTCTCAATTGTTCAATTTTTGCTGTTGCACCCAATCCTAAGCCCCATTTAAACTTATTTCCATAGGAGAGGAGTACCTGGTAGTGAAAATAATTAGACTTTGCACCTGTTATAGGAGACGCGCTTTCATCGTAGGATTCAATCCCGTCTGTATATATTCCCAGGCCGCCGATACTAATTGTCCCGAAGTTTATAGTAGGATTTGTGTAGAAGCCTGAAAAATAGTATGAAGAAGCGATAGTACGCGTTCCAAATAGGGAAATTTCCTTGTATTGATTAAAGGCCATTGCGCCCGGATTCCAGTAGGCAAGGGTCGCATCGTTTTCCATTGCGGTGAATGCTCCGCCCATACCAAGAGCACGGAGCCCGGCACCGAAGGAGAAGATATTATCAACTCCTCCGGTCTCTAACGAAGCTGCTGAAATAATTGGGAAAAACACTAATGGCAATATAAAAAGTATTTTAACTATCTTTATCATTCTATTTAAAAATATACCACATTATTGTATAAATTCTAAGCATTTCTTACTATTTACACATTAATGTTGACATAAAATTTCATTGAAAATACGGGTAGATTATATCAATTTTCTTGTTTTTTTTCAAGCTCTTCCCAACTGCCAATAAGGTTAATTTCCCTTTTGAGTATTATTCCTTTTTTCTTTTTTACTTCATTTTCAATAAACCTTATCAGCCCGTACACATCTTCTGCCCGGGCGTTTCCCCGGTTTATGATAAAATTGGCATGCTCTTCATAAACTTCAGCATTGTCGATCCTTTTGCCCTTGAGTCCCAGCTCTTCTATGATTTTACCGGTAGGTATCCCTGCTCTATAATCATTTTTAAATATGCACCCTGCATTCGGAAATACATACTGTCCCATTTCTTTCCTTTTTTTTCGATTTTTATCTATTGCTGATTGAATTTTTTTCTTAGAGCCGGCAGCAAGTGAAATGTTTACTTTAAAGATATAGAACCTTTTTCCCTGGAAGATTGATTGTTTATATGAAAAGCGCAGGTTGTCTTTTTTCAGTACAATATCCATGACACAGGTGTTCTCTGCTTTAAAGGCAAAAACTTTATCAACTATATTTGAAAATGTACTGTCATATGCACGTGCATTCATAAAAAGTGCTCCCCCCACAGTTCCCGGCAGACCTGCTGCAAACTCTATTCCGCTCAGCCCATATTTAAGGCTCAGATCGACGAGGCGGTCAATAGTTACACCACATTCTGCTGAGATTATCGTACCCTTTACATTGAGCTTATTGAGCTTTTTTGTGTTTATAACAAGGCCTTTGTATCCGCTGTCGTGGACAAGAATATTGGAACCGCCCCCAAGGATAAAATAAGGGATGTTTTTCCGAAGAGCCCATGATATTGATGTCTTGAAATCAGAAAAGGTTTTAGGTTCAAAGTAGTAGCGTGCAGGTCCTCCAATTTTGAATGTAGTGTAAGGGGCAAGGGGGACGCCGATTTTCAGTCGGCGCATAAAATTATTTTTCCTGTTATTCATGTCTGGATCCTTATATGAAAGACCACCTGTGCAATCTCAAAGTAGAGAATGAGTGATGTAACATCAATGATTGTTGATATAAAAGGGCCTGCTGAAATTGCAGGGTCTATTTTGAGTTTTTCCAGCAGCAGAGGGAGGATTGTCCCTATGATATTTGCGGTCATAACACTGATAAAAACAGCAGTTCCCACAGCTATCCCGATAAAGGGATCAATATCAACGAAACGGGCTCTGACAAAGGAAAAAATCCCCAGTATTATTCCTAAGAATCCACCCATAAAGATTTCACGGAATAATATTTTCATGATGTCCTTTCCTTTTATTTCTCCTGTTGCAAGGCCGCGGATAATGAGTGTGGCTGACTGCATTCCGGTATTTCCACATGTGCCGGTAAGCATAGGGATAAAGAATGCAAGGGGAATCACAATCTCAAGGATTCTGGAATAGTGTTTAAGAACAATTGAAGAGAAGTATGACATGACCAGAAGGATCACCAGCCAGAGTGCCCTTTTTCTTCCCAGTACAAGAAACTTTGTGCTGAAATATGGCTCATCAGGCGCCTCAATACCCACCATTTTATGAAAGTCTTCTGTTGCTTCTTCGTGGATAACATCCACAATATCGTCGACAGTGATTATGCCTACAAGTTTTTTATCTTTATCGACTACCGGAAGTGCAGTGAGGTCGTATTTAGTGAGAACACCTGCCACCTCTTCCTGGTCGTCAGTGGTGTTTACAGAAACGAAATTGGTCGTCATAATTTCGGATATCTTTGTTGCAGGTTGAGCAAGCAGGAGATCTTTCAGGCTTACAATACCGATAAGGAACCCCTTTTCATCGACGACGTAGGAGTAATAGATTGTTTCCTTGTCGAGGCCGATTTCTCTTATTGTTTGTATGGCATTTTCTGCACTGCTGTCTTTATGCAGCTCAATGAACTCCGGGGTCATGAGCCTCCCTGCTGAATCTTCAGGGTATCCCAGGAGCCTGTTCACGATGTTCCGTTCTTCAGTTGAAAGGAGGTGCATCAACCTCTTTACCATTTTTTCCGGCAGTTCATCAAAAAGCTCTGCCACGTCGTCAGGGTCCATCTCCTCCATTATTTCTTTTACCCTGTCCATACTGAAATGTACGAGCATTTCTTCCTGATCTTCATGTTCAAGGTGAGAAAATACCTCTGCAGCTGTTTCCTTATTCAGCAGCCGTAAAACAATCACCTTTTCACCTGTTTCCAGAGGTTCAATGATCTCTGTTATATCGAAGGGGAGAAGGCCCGATATCAGGTTTTTAAGGTCAAAAAGTTTTTTCTGTCTTATAAGTTCGATAATGTTTTCGCTGTTTGCCATTATGCTTTTTCTATTTTTTTTGGGTTTTCAATGGATTTAATACCAGTACAATATTAATATTACTATATTTTTAAGATGTATTGAATTTTTATTTGTCTGGTCTATGCATTTAAAACAATTTGTGAGAAATGCGGGTTCAAGGTAACGACATTGAAAGACACTGATATTCATTCGGTTATACGAATATTAAAGGAAGAATGTAAAAAATGGAAGGAGCCGATTGTAACTGAGATTTCCAGACGGCATGATCCGTTTAAAGTTCTTATTTCAACACTAATCTCTCTGAGGACCAAGGATGAAGTAACGAGAGATGCTGCATCAAGGCTTTTTCAAGTTGCGGATAATCTTTATAATATGGCAAAACTTAAACAGAAAACTATTGAAAAAGCACTATACCCCGCAGGATTTTACAGGACCAAAGCCCGAAATATCACGAGAATTTGTTCTATCATTCTGAACGAAAAAAATGGTAAGGTCCCCGATGAGATTGATGAACTTTTGAAGTTGCCAGGAGTCGGGAGAAAAACTGCAAACCTGGTTGTTACCCTCGGGTTTGGAAAACCGGGCATATGTGTGGATACTCATGTACACAAGATATCAAACCGGCTGGGGTATGTGAGAGCCAAAACTCCTGAAAAAACAGAGTTTGCACTACGTGAAAAACTCCCGGGGCATTACTGGATTGAATATAACGACCTTCTTGTCACGTTTGGACAGAACACCTGTACCTCCGTTTCTCCGTTCTGTTCCGGATGCGGACTTTTTTCTTTTTGTGACAGAGAGGGGGTGGTAAGGAGCAGATGAATTAAGAAACCAATTAGTTAATTTTAACTGCTTCCTGGATTACATCAATTACTGCCCTGCTAAGCTCATACCCGGAAAGCTTGTTAACGTGCACCCACCGTGCATCAAGCGCATCTGAAGAATAAATAAGATCACCGCTTTTATATAATGCTTTGAAATCAAACACAATGTAATGATATTTTACCCTCCCATCGTCTTCTCTTTCAATATATTCAAATTCCTTTATCAGATCTATAACCTCAATGTCTATACCGCACTCTTCTTTTACTTCCCTGATAACTGCTTCTTTTAGGTTTTCAAAGGGTTTTACTCCCCCGCCTGGGAGAGACCATGTGCCTGAAAGCGGCGGGTGTCCACGTTTGATGAGAAGAACCGAGTCGTCCTTAAATACAGCAGCTCCAACACCCAGAAGCGGTTCTTTCGGATAACTTCTTGGATTCATATGAAAGATCCTCAATCATTGAATATAATTTAACAAATTATCACAGAAATATTAACGGGAAAACAAGGATTTATTTCAAATATTTATTGATGACTGCAAATAAAATTTATTAATATTATATAAATAACCGCGGTATGGTTATATACTACAGAGACAATTTAATTTACATTTGAGGGAAAAAATGGCACTCATAGTAAAAAATGACTGCATCCAGATCGAAAAGCTTAAATTAGGACCCTTTAATACCAACAGCTACATAGTGACCTGTCGTCTGACCGGGGATAGTGTGTTGGTGGATGCTCCCGCAGAAGCGGATAAGATTCTAAAACATTTAAAAGCGACTAACCCTATATACATATTAATAACCCATAACCATATGGACCACATTAGTGCCCTCTCCAAATTAAAGTCCAAATTGAGGATTCCCATAGCAATCCATCCGCTGGATGCCAGGAGTCTGTCTTCGCCGCCAGAGGTTCTTCTCGGTGACGGAGATAATTTATCCTTTGGAAAAATAAATCTGAAGGTACTTCATACCCCTGGTCACACTATGGGCAGTTTATGTTTTTTAACAGGTGGATATTTGATCTCAGGGGATACTATTTTCCCAGGTGGCCCAGGCCAGACTCGGTCTCCAGCCGGTTTCAGGCAGATAATCGAATCCATAAACAGCAAGATTTTTGTCTTGCCTGAAGATACTCAGGTATATCCTGGCCACGGCAATTCTACCATACTAAAAAACGAGAAAGAGGCATTTGGTATCTTTTCATCCCGACCCCATGATCCTGACCTGTGTGGGGATGTGCTTTGGCTTTCATCATAGTTAATTCCTCTAACCCCCAATTCTATGCGTTTAGATTATTTGTGATAAATTGGGGGTCAAGGACTAATCCAGCACAATATCTCCACCCACCTCTACCCGGTGGAACGCCTCTGCAAGCTGGAAATCCTCTCCCTCAGCCATTATCTTATGCCTTTTCTTCAGCCATTCTTCCAGCTCTTTGGGTGGGAAATGCCCAACCTGACTCTTATGACATCTCAGAGCTGCCAGTTTTAGATGAAAGGTTTTAGTGATATCGAAGCGGTAATTTACATCCTCTGACGCCCAGAACAATATTTCCCTGATCTTATGAGGATGGAGGCCTTCTTTCATCAAATCCGGGTAAGAAAGATGATCCCTGGCACAGGGGAAAACAGCGTCCAGAGTAACCTGGCCGGTGATTCTATGATCTCGATGATAGATATAGCGCTGGTAAGGGTTAGCAGTTACAATAGTTTCGGGCCTGTACATTCTTATGAGGCGAACGAGCTCCTTACGGAATTCAGGTGTATCTTCCAAACCTTGATCCGGATAGCGCAGAAATACGACCTCCTTCACCCCCACCGATTTAGCTGCAGCAATCTGTTCCTCCTCCCGAATTTTTATAAGTTTCCCTGGCTTCATATTTGCATCACTGGTGCCCTTATCGCCATTAGTGCATACCACATATACAATCTCCTTCCCATTATTGATCCAGCGTGCAACTGTTCCGGCAACGCCGTATTCTGCATCATCCGGGTGAGGTGTAATCACCATCGCATGAGTTCGTTTTGAATTCATTGACAGGCCTCCTTTTAAGTCTAACTAAATTTTCATGAGGGTTTATCATCACCCCTGCCAATGAAAATGCTGCAGTCCGGCACCTTTTCATACCATAAACTCCTTGTCCGAACCTCAAATCCTATAGATTTATAAAGGGCACGGGCTGTCTTGTTTTCAATGTCTACCGTTAATTCAACAGTCAGTACGCCTCTGCTTTTCAAGAGGGATAGCCCGGCGAGGAGTAATTGCCTGCCCACTCCTTTTCCCCGGTGATCAGGAATCACACCCAGCATGTAGATACGCCCCTTACTCCTGCTTATAGCTTTGTCTTCTTCAGAGTCTATCTTTGTCCAGCAATACCCAATTAGCTTATCTGCGTAGCAGGCCAGGATTATGTCCTCCGGGGAGCAATTGGGAAGACTGGTACGATAAAATATTTCTTCCGTGGTGTTAGGGCTATACCCCCAGGTATTGGCAAAAGAAAGATTTTGAACTTGCACAAGTTTATCTTCTTCACCGCGTCTAAGGCAGCGGCATATGGAAGCAGTCTGGTTGATTTTTAGCAAACGCGCTTTAGAAAGATCCAGCCTCAGTTCAAGAAAACGGCGGACGAATTTAAAACCCATTTTGAAGAATAGTCTCTTAGCTGCCCTGTTATCTTGTGGAATATTCACATGGATTGTTTTTATTCTTAGCTTTAGAGCTCGGTTTACAGCGCACTCAACAAGCCTTTTGGTTAAAACCTTTCTGTGATGTTCGGGGTGTAACATATAGCTGAGAACAGCCCGACTGATGTTCAGCTCAGGCACCACATCTACATATCCTGCAATATTTCCGGATATTTCAGCTATAAACAGGTTTTTTTCTGGAAAATGATTTGGCAGGTCAAGGCTCTCAACCAGATCCTGAGGTGAAGTGCAGGAGTATGTCTGCTTTAGTTTCTCCACTTCAGATGCCAGCCGGACTAACTTATCGAAATCACTGGGACGGTAATTTCGGATTATATAAGCAGGTTCACTGCCAAAAGGAAGCAACCTCCTTTGGAGGTGGTCTATAATTTCCCTAAAAGCATTAACGCAAAGGCTATGCATTTTAAAGCCTTTTGGCTTGTAAACCACCACCTGCTCAGCAGGTGGTGGTTTACTCATTTTGAGACATATAATTACAGCAGATAGTGTCATATATATGGTATTACTCACTGATTTCCTGGTAATTTTTACCAAGAAAAGGAGTCAGGATTAAGGTACTAATTCATATACTAACTTATCTAGATTATCCACTATTTCAAGATAATATCTTTCTTTTCTGCTAAGCTTTTTGCCCATCTTGATGCCTTTGTTTTTGATGCCTGAAATGATTGGATTGAATATCTTGTCTTTAATCAACAATAATATCTTACATATTTTTATGCCCGATTTTGTTAACACATATTTGTATGTGCCCTTTATTCTCTTTATTATATTTTTCACCAGTAATCTTTTCAAATCATACCCCATTTTATACCCATCGGGTACCCCCGGAGGCAAACACCATGCTCTCAAACACGCTATTCATACTCCTGGCCGTCGCCGGCGGCTGGATCTGGTTCTATTTCTTTATTCGCGATACCATCGGGTGGGGGAAGAGGGGGAAATACGGTAAGATTTTCAATGATCTGATTTGGACTTAACGTCTGGTGATTTTTTATAAACCTGAGAGCATCTGTGCCGTTGACAGTTGGGTTTTAATTTAAGTGTGTATAAAAAATGCTTACATATACGATTTATATATGTTATACTTAATTTTGTTAAAAAAATAATAATATATAATAAATACGTATTTATGATAATAAAATGAATTTAAGAAATCTTAATTCTTCTATTATTCATCGAATTGTATTTGAATTGCGATACGATTATGGATTCACTTATTTAGATCGTTATGGGGCAATTTTAAATGGTCTTCTACCAGATAATCCTGGTTGGTATGCAAATGAAATTAACCCACAATCTGGTTCAATTCACAATCCGGATTATGGACTTACATATAACTTTAATATAAAAAGTGTAAGTTTAGAACAGGGATTGAGCGAAAAAATTCATAAATTATTAGGTTTCGTTGATTTTAGTAAAATTGCTAAAAACATAACTAGTGTTGTTGTAGACCGTTTGGGAATTGAACAATATAACAGGATTGGTTTTCGCGTCTGGAGACTATTCGAATGTGAAAACTTAGATGATGCGAGAATAATGGTTAGAAAACTTGGCTTTGTATCAACTGAAAAAATAGATAAATTAAATGTTGGAGAACTTGAAGAAGTTAGTATTAATTTTATTGTTAAACATGATTTTTGTAATGCTAGAATAGCTATAACACCCGCTGTACAGGATGTAAGAATCGATCCTGGAACCCTTAAACAAGTAAAAGAGTCAGTCTATAAGTTACCTTCCGAAAAACGGAAAGATGCGCTATTAAATAAAATTAGAGCTAAAAAAGCAATTGATGTATTTCCATTATATTCCATGCTGATTGATATTGATAATTATATTGAATATCCTCCGGACACAGAAGATCTTTCTATTGAGGAATTTATTATAAACTCAGATCAGTGGTCTGATTCTTTCCTTGAAAAACTATCGAAAGGAGATTAAGAAATGCCTGAAATGCTTGGGACAGGAGGCACTTCTTCACCTCAAATACAAAGGGTGGCTGGAATTACCAAAAAAAATTTATCGGGGGAAAAACATATAAATTCGCTTATATCATCCGGAGATCTTGCTACAACTGGGAATTTTGCACAAAAATATAGTACTGGTCAAGAAATTACAACTACCACACAGTTAAAATCAAAACCCATACAAGGCTCTCAAATAAGGATACAAAAAACTTTTAACAAGTGTATTGATGCGATTGAAAGGGCTATTGAAAATAAAGATGACATTATTGGAAAAGCTAATGCTGTAAATGAAATCAGAGATTCATTAGAACAATTATGGCAAGAAAGAAAAAATAGAGAGGATCAATTTGGAGATATAATCAATATTATCCAAGGAGTTTTACATAGAGAACAAGCAGAAGATATAACAATAAAACACCTCCTTGTAATTAGTAAGGTGTTGAAGAATATTAGTAATATTTCTAAATTAACTAATTCTGATCAAAGAGATGCATTGAAAATGATGGCTGATGTAGGGGTTGATATCTTCAAATTCCTCAGATAAAAAACCCATGAATAAAAACCTTCCACCAGAAGTCTTCGTCGAAACAGGCATACATCTCGCACGCTTAGAAGTCTATTGATACTCGGTACTGATAATGTATCCAGTATTTGTGATGTCACTATTGATAATATTTCTTGTGTGTGGGCAGAACAAGACTGTAGTAAGTTGAGTTGGAAAACACCCGGCAATTGTGAAAATAAATCCCCAGGTTGTAAAATTGATAAATTTTTCAAAGATAATATAGATCAATTTATTATAATCAAAAATACAATTCTAAACATTAATTCGGAAGAACAAACAAAAGAACTTAATACATTTGTTGATATAATTAACAAAGCAACAAAGGAACCATCAATATTGCGAAATTATAAAATCTGTAGGAGTTTAGCAGATGCTATTATTGCTGTACAAAGCAAACAGGGCCCTAAAGGATATAGCAGCTTTTTTACCCAAAATATAAAGGAAAGTAATGTATTATGTAGACCACTGGAACAGCTTCTTATTTATCTTCCACAAAATATGGATTCTGATATTGAATATCGAGATTACAGAAATATAAAATAATGGAATTTCAATTATGCCAAAATCCACAGGAATCTATAAAAGAAAACCCAATTCAGGCTGGCGATATAAGAATAGTCTCTTAGCTGCCCTAATGCGGACAAGCCGCATTCTTGATTAAAATAATTTTCTTGCCTGAAAAGCAAGAAAATTGATATTAAGGTACTGTTATCTTGTGGAATATTCACATGGATTGTTTTTACTCTTAGCTTTAGAGTTCGGTTTACAGCGCACTCAACAAGCCTTTTGGCTTGTAAACCACCACCTGCTCAGCAGGTGGTTTTTCACTCATTTTGAGACATATAATTACAGCAGATAGGGTCACATATATATATAAGCTCTCATGTATAAAGAGCTTATATGGCTGTTTATTTAAACCGCCAGTGGCTGTCTGTCAATCCCTGGGTCTATCCTCCAAAGGTCAGTTACCATGGCGAATTAAACGAGCACTTCCCGGTATTCGTTAACTATTGCCCCTGCAATGTTTGACCAGCTAAATTTAGCAACCGAGGCCCGGATTGAGCTCACAGCCCCTGCCTTTTCCCTTGGCATCGAAAGAATCAGAGCTATCTTATCAGCAAGGCGATGAGGTGCGTTATCTATTACCATATATCCGTTCTCACCTTGTCGAATAACGTCTCCGATACCGCCCACATTCGTGGCTACTACTGGTGTTCCACAAGCCAGGGATTCTAAGGCCACCAGCCCGAAGCTTTCATAATAAGATGGAACAACACACAGATCAGCAGCACTGTAAAAGTAGGGCAACTTCTCCTGCTTAACCAAACCCATAAATGTGACCAAATCGTGTAACTGTAAGCTCTGTGACAGGCTCTTTAGCCTTTCCACTTCGGCCTGGGAATGTCCGTCACCACCGATTACTACCAGCCTGGGTCTTTGTCTCTTTTCCAGATAGGTCATAGCCATCAACAACTTGTCTATGCCCTTTAGTGGAACAATACGACCTACAAATAAAATAATTCCATCACCGTCAAAGTTAAGATGGCTCTTTGCGATTTCTTTTTCCACAGATCTGAATAGATTCAGATTCACACCACAGGGGATGACGCTGATGGCCTCCGGGGAAGCATCATAATAGCGGATAAGATCTTCTTTTTCTCTCTCAGTGGGAGCAATAATCCGGTGGCAATCCCTGATCAGCGCCTTTTCAGAGTTGATGCGAAGATCCGGGTCATTCATGCCGATACCGATTGCATTCTTTACCGCTCCAAGAGTATGAAACATTGTAATATGGGGGATATTCCACCACTGTTGTATCCATTTTCCAACCCAACCCGAAAGCCAGTAGTGGGTATGTATTAAATCATAACGAAGCCCATTATATTTTCTGAAATTATCAACTCCGTCCGCAAATTCAGCAAGATGTGAATAAATTTCCAGTTTGTCTATTTCCTTCTCTTCTCCTGCCCTGAGATGGATAAGTCTGGCATTTTTACCAAGTCCTATAATCTGATCGTGCACCTGCCCGTGAGCACGGGTATAGACATCAACAAGGTGACCCCGATGTCCAAGTTCACAGGCAAGCTCTCGAATGTAGACGCTCATGCCTCCGGTATTGTCTTCTCCAAGTTTGCCCAGGGGACAACTGTGGACACTAAACATGGCTATCTTCAGTTGCATCGCTGCTTTATAAGTCCCCCTCTGCTGGTAGAAGATCTCGTTTTAACTTTTTTATTGAGCTCATTTAAGAACTATCTGGCAATCGTGAAGAGGAATTTCTTTTCCCCCAAGATGATATTTGTATTTTTCAGTTCCTTTCAGGAAGTCGAATTTTCTCCTGCCTCTTTCGATGCTATATTTGATGCACAGAATTTTAGAGATCAACCCAACACTTAAAGAGGTATAATGATTGTCATAACCACTGTTATAAAGATAGATTGTGTCATTACAATCAAAGAACATAATTGCTGCTACGGGTTTTGCATCGAGTTCCAGAATGCCCAGTCTCAGTATGTGCGCCTGTGCCATAGATTTTGCCAGTGATCGAAAAAAGGATTCCCTGTTTGTGGTCATAAATATTGCCTTATCCTCCCTGCTTTTTCGAAAAAGCTTCAGAAAAAGGTCAATAGCATCTGCAACGGTTTCGATGTCTTTAATAATCCGGTAATTTACCTCGCCTGTTTCCTGCAATCTTCTTAGTTTGCGTCTCACTTCATGTCTCTGTTTCCGGTTTAATATTCTTAAGTATTCCTCCCAGGTAGGAGGCAGATCCATCTCCAGGGAGACATCTTCCACCCTGCAGGAAACCTTATACCTCCGCACTTCTGCAATGTCTACAAGATGAGTGAGCACTGTGGAGTCGGGCCTCAAGGGCCGCAGGCTCAGGAGGCTGATGCCCTTCTCCCTCAAATCGTCAAGAAGAATGTTAAAAAAATCATTCTCGCTTCCTGGGCTAATGACAAAATCCAAACAGTCACAAAGATCGGCATCGCCCATGAAGCTGGCCTCTCCTCCCTTTATTAGAAGGGGGGCGACACCAATAATGGTATCTCTTTGTCTGACAGCACACAAATATGAGTCGGTTGTTGAGCCAAACTCCCGCCACCAGACTTTCAGCCATGGGGGCAAAACAAATATACAGTCCCATTTTAATGGGGAACAGGGCTTAAGCCAATACGAAGCAAGGTCATCAAAGCTCTCCATAGTAACAATCTGGTCGGGTCCTGATGCTCCCATATCTAAGCCCCAGCTAATGGAAAATGTTGGCAACCTTTCAAAGCACAGATGTCAAGCTACCTGACTCAAAACTTATACTTAATTTCATTGGCCGTGCTTTCTACTGCTCATTGTCTGCAGATATTGTAATCCCCCCTGTATAGAGCTGCTCATGGTTCTCCCCGCTTCTTTTAGTCGACCACGGTAAAGACCCATTTTCAGCATTCCTCAAATATTAATTCCATCTTCATGGAGCGGTGAAAGAGGGTATCAACTGCTCTGGTTATCACGCTAACATACATAGGCACTGCATAGAGCAACTCTGGTGTAGAATTACTGGTAGAGATGAGTATAATTTTAAAACCCTGAAAAGTCAAACTGTTGTTCTATCACCGTTATTTCATATAATAACCCTGGGAATACTCGGAAGGAAATACATGTATCATTTTTTTCTATATGCCAGGTCATGTGGCCCAAAATCTATAAACTTGATGGTATTATCAGAGCATTTATCACAGTCTTTACATAATACAATTTTATCATCACCTTTTTTTCGACATACCATACAATATAAATAAATAATCAAAAAGTTCCTCTGAATTGGACAGCTATAATATCCTCTGAAGTTACCTTTTAAAGGTTCACCTAAAGCAATAGGATGCTCAATAATCATATCAACTTTTTTTTGAATTACTTTTTTTATTGAACTATGTTTCTTTAAAGACTTAACAAATGCGTCACTGAAAAGAATTTCCATTAAAAACCTCATTATATTTTGACCATTTCACCTTACCAGCCTTTATTTCGCCAATAGTTTGTAAAAGGCTTTCTGTGAAATCCGGATTATCAAGGATTACTTCGGTTGTATCTTTTTCCTTAGTGCGTTTCAAATTTAAAATAAACTGAGTAAAAATTTCAGAGACAGTTGTTCGTTGCTCTTCGGCAAATACTTTGATATAATCAATTAAATCTTTATCCATAGTAATATTTATTTTAGATTTTAACATTTTAATTCTCCTTTTATAATGCTCATAATATACGCCTATTATACGCATTTGTCAATAGAATCGGTAACTCGTTTATGTAAAGATTCATCCCTAATGTGGACAAGCTATATTCAAGATTATAAAGATTTTCTTGCCTTTTGGGCAAGAAAATCAGGATTAAGGTACTAAGGAAAACGAGAGTAATTCTCATTCAACATTTAAAACTAAATTAATCGGGTATATCTATCTGAAGAAGAATGTGAAGAAAAGAGTTGATAAAAGATTAAAAAAATATTAATTTTGTCGAAATTTTCTATAAAGAGGTAAAAATTATTTTTTGGAGGAAGTAAATATTATGGCAACAGGTAGAGTAAAATGGTTTAATGAGCAGAAAGGTTTTGGATTCATCAGCAGAGATGACGGAGAGGATGTCTTTGTCCATTTTTCCGAGATCGAATCCGGAGGTTTTAAAACATTAGCTGAAAATCAAGAGGTTTCTTTTGAAATAAAAGAAGGGCCCAAAGGTTTACAGGCAACAAATGTAAAAGCTCTTTAAATCATTCGAAAAAGCCCCGACTGTTCGGGGCTTTTTTATTTACTTCACATGGGAGGCTATTGAAAAACTAAGCTTCAAAAACTAAGCTTCTATGATGAGGACAAACATTTTTTAGCCTTCTCCTCCCCACTTCATTCTTTTTATCTACATTGTTTCTTCCTCTCAATTCAATTTCAAATCAATCCAAAGCACAATCCGGAGTGTTACAAATATCATTTTCGCAAACCTGCACACCCTGGGTGAAAGTCCCAGCTGGGTAAGGTCTAGCCAACCACCCATGCAGAGTGCCCAGTGTGCTTCGGAAGAGAGGACTCTTTAATCATGTGGGTATCTTTCAAATGCTTAAAGGACATTGGGAATTCGAGAGACTAAATCCTCCATATGGGGAAGAGTTCTATCGAACAAGGCATACGAAGCATACACAGGGAATCATACAGGCCACAAGGGAGACCGCACTCCCTGAAGCATATTCAGCCCCGTAAATAAGGCATGAAATGCAGATGGAGACGTTGTCAATGGAACGGAAGCCAATACTGAGAGGAGCGGTAAGGCGAGCTCTTCGAGGATCTGTCGGGGTACAAGGACGCGGCATGTATGGAGAGAAGCGTCAGGAACCTGGGAGAACCTAATAGCTCCTGTTATATGAAATGACAGGTAAGTGTACCCAATCGAAAAAGAGGGAGGCTGAAGGCAGGAGTACTGACGCCGGAGGGTCAAGTAGAGCATCCTGCGACGGGAACGCCATAGGGAAGTATAGTTAGCCCGATACTGGCAAACATATACCTGCATTATGTGCTTGACCTCTGGTTTGAGAAGGTAGTGAAACCTTGTTGTGAAGGAGAGGCGTATCTTTGTCGATATGCTGATGACTTTATTGCGGCGTTCACTACAAGAGGGATGCTGAGAGGTTTTACGAGGCTTTGGGAAAGAGACTGAACAAGTTTGGGCTTGAGGCAGCAGAGGACAAAACGAAGGTTATAAGGTTCACACGATCTCGAAAAGAGGAAGGAGGATCTTTTGAGTTTTTGGGCTTTGAGTTTCTCTGGGGAGTTAGCTGCAAAGGGAAAGATACAATTAAGCGGAGGACATCCCGTAAGAGATTCAGGAGGAGTTTGGAAAACTTCACGGAATGGTGTAGTGACAACAGGAATTTTCGTCTGAAGAAGCTGTTTAGTCTTTTGAATGCGAAAGAGCTTCGCGGTTATTACAATCACTATGGTGTGATAGGAAATTATGACAGTCTGGAAGAGTTTTACACACAAGCGATGAGGATTCTTTATAAATGGCTCAATCGCCGTAGTCAGAGGCGGAGTTTTAACTATGAAGGGTTCCCTGAAGTTTTGAGACGCTACCAGATTGAGAAGCTAATAACCGAGAAACCCATGCGCCAACTTCTATTTCCCTGGTCTTGACCTTATGTGAAAGCGAGTATCATTGAAGAGCTCAGTGCGGTAATTCTGCACGCCGAGATCTGTGCGGGGGCGGCTGGGTAACCAGCTGTCCTACCGTGACGGAAGATAGCACCCAATAATATACCCACAATACCTGTGGCGATGCTAAAGAATTACCTTGGAAGGCAATTTATTCCCACTTCATTGAAAGTTTTCGATGTGACCGAGCGCAGTCACTTAGATACAGATTTATCAGTTTCTGATATGGAATCCCTGTTTCATTTGCAAGGTTCTTAAAATATGCAATTGCTTCTGCATCGATTCGTATTGTTATTTGCCTCTTTAACTTCTCAATGTAGGGATTCTTTATGGACTCTGAAAAATCATATTCTTTTCTCATTTTAAAAACTCCTCATATTGCTTTTGCTCATTCTTGCTTGCTTTCCTTGCTGAAATAATTCTTATTATAGATTCATCCTCATAATAACAATGAACAACCAAGATTATTCGTAACTTATAACTCAGACCAAGTAGTAAAAAACGTTCTTTAGAATCAGAATGATCTAGGTCATGAATTAGTCTCGCATTTTCATCATAGAAAGCAGATTTTGTCTCTTCAAAAGAGTTCCATGTTTATTTTGATTCTCTCGATCTTTAATAATTACAAAAATTATTAAAGATCGAGAAGGTAAATATAATGATGAATATGTTAAAAAATACATTAATCCTTATATTAAAATAGTACATGGATTAGGTTTTGTTGTATTTGAAGCTTTTATATTATGTTTTTGCGAAAAAGGGGATTTATTAAGTCAACGGAGGACATATTCTTCTAATTTTTCTGGATATTCAATTGGATTGGAAACAAGAAAAATTGAGGAATTGAATATGGAATCTACTACATTTTACCCAACTACTATGTTGAGAAAAGTCGAATATAATGAAAATAAACAAATTGAAATTACTTCAAGAGTTCTTGATTGTGTACATGCTTATTTCCTCAAAATAAAAGAATTGAAAAATTATAAACCTAAAGAAGATAGTATATTCAATGTAGTTCTTAATATATTATTAGATTTATCTACCTGGTTTAAACACCCCTCATTTTCCGAAGAAAAAGAATGGCGAGCTGTTGGAATATTAGCAAGCGCGTCAGATGTGGAACGTAGAAACATAAAGTTTAGAGCGATTAATAATAGATTAATTCCTTATATTATACTAAAGCCAGACCCTAAAAAAGGCTTAAAGAGGTTACCCATTAAAAAGATAATTCATGCTCCAAGTCCTGATTCAGATTTAATAAAGAAATGTACTGGGCAGTGATGCCTTAATTATGGTTATGAAAAAATTGTTATTGAAGGCTCAAACGCACCAATTAGGTATTAATGCCAGGCTTCGGTTACGCTTGGAACCTTTAGAGACAGCGCCATTTGGGATTATTGCAATGGAACAGTTGGTTTCTGAACTCATAAGAGAAACAATCGATTATTGAAGTTATGGCTTTTATGAGTTATAACCCATCGATTGGGAGAGTATTAGAGAAAGGGGGAGTAAAAAAATTCCAAAATATGGTAATTTCCAAGGTCGCCATACTGACAAATATTAAAAAAACAGAAGATTTCGATACTTTTCATAAACAATGGGCGAGTGAGTTCATGAACAATATTAAGATAAATTCCGGGGACATTTGTTCATATGGTCAAGCTCAAAAAGCAATAAATGTATTTCTAAAATTGTTAGTGGATTGGTCAAATTTACCTGATCCAGATACGGCAAAAAAGGTAAGACCGTTTCTTCATGTCCCTTTAGATAGTATTTTAATGAAAACAATATCAAAGCATTACAATTATTTCTATAAAAAGGAAATCAAATCACTGCAGAGGGGTATTTATTCATTCAGCCTATCAAACATAAATGAGATTGTTTATTATAAATGGCAATATTTTTTCCGAGAAAAAAATCCAGAGAAGCCTCTTTTATTTGATATTGAGTGGGCAATTAATAGGTAAAAACGGCTACGCCGGGTACCTAGCGTGAGTTTACTATAAGTATAAGGATTAATTATTTTTAGAACTAATAATTCTTTACATACGAAAGAATTATGATTTTTAACATCCATTTTTCAATGTATACACTGAATTAAGTAATAATAAACTAACATATATTTATTGACACTATAAGCAATTATATGTATTATATAATAAAATAATATTCAATGTATACTCTAAGATGAAAAGTGAAAACAAAATACAAGTTTAAAGCAATATTTGGTAGGAAAAACTTAATTATTGGAGCTTTAAAAATAAAAAAAATCACATAATCACTCTAAATTAAATAGTGTTGGTATATACATTTGGAATATTTTTAATTCCTTACTATATAAATACTTATTGAATTATTAGGGGCAATTCCTAATAAACTCACGCTAGAACCACTACCTAACCTTCTTAGGAATAAGGATGTTGAAATGGCTGAGTGCCTTATTGACTACCATATTGACAGTGAGGCAACCAATCAGCTAATCGAGGACCTTGCTATCCTTGGAATATCTGGCTCGACAATTTTCCCAGGCTTGGACCACTTAGCGAAAGACATATCGTCAGAAATAGGGATTACCTAACTTGTGGCTCACCCGGACCGCGTGTAGCACGCGAACGGTAGGCTCATCGTTGGGCTAAAATATTCCTATCAAGGGTAAGTAAATGAGACAAACTTATGCACTCTCAGATGATGAATTGAAGTCATATGCTATTGAGCACATAAAATATGAGGTCGATATTTTAGTTTGATCTGCTGGAATACTTAAGATATTCGCTTCGCATAAGGGAAAGGGTTTACTACCATGGGCCATCAATAACGTATTACTCAATACATTTGCTATGCATACACGAAATTTAATCAATTTCCTTTATTCGAGGGGCCGTGGCAAAGATTATCCTACAGATATAGTTCTCAAAGACAATGTTGATGAAGTAGCAATATACAAAACATTTACCTTCAATTATTCCTTTGCTCGAAGAGGCGCTTACTAAGGTAAATAGGCAAGTTGCCCATTTTACGAATGAGCATATAGAGTATGAAAAGTCAGGGAAGTAGTGGGAATTTATCGAAATTGCTGATCAGATCGTAAAGACTTTTGCAGCAATAGCTCAATTTATTCAAAGTTCGAAGATAAGCGAAGAGTTTATAAACCAATTATATCAGCCCATTCTCGCATTTCCTTTAATTGATGTAACGCCATTCTATGTTCAAGAACAACGTCTATTGGGTGTTTCTTTCTCACTTCGAATGCGTAATAGCACCTCTGATGGTGATGGAATTTTATCCTAACGTCAGAGTTCACCTGATTCCAATACTGCGGGACTACGAGCATGAAACTACTGAAATGCTATTGGCGTTAAAGTGGAACGAATTGTTAGGCCTTAATTGGATATAACTTATTACTCGGGTCACTTAATAGATGACATTTTTGAAATGTTGTTCTACTCAAACGCCTAATATAACAGGAAGCCTGATTGTGACATGTCATCTATTAAGTGCTCACTATCATATTAATTGTGAGAGGCTTCAAGAAACTGCTGATAGTACTTATTTATTAAGTTGTCAGCTTTTACACCTCCTACCATCATGTTTGTTCCAATTAACTCCAAAAACCCCTCATGTTTCTCGCTTTTCTTGAAAAATAGAAGTTCTGCTATTTTTAGTATTATGTTCGACACTAGTTTTATGATAATTAAGAAATGCTGATCCTGTTCTGAGTACACTTTTCTAGATTCTATTTCCAGTTTAACGGCACGCGATAAATTACCTTCTTCATCTTCTATTTGTCGCGATCCATAAGCAATAGGATTAATATGAACTGCGAGTTTACTAAGAGCACCCCATAGTTCTCCAACTATAGGGACATGTTTCTTTGAAAAGCTTATTGCTTTCGTTGATTTATATTTGTTATTAAGATATTTTTCGTATTCCTCGGAATTTTTGAAAATGTGTAAAGCAGTACTAGCTGTTTCCAATGATATTCTTACTAAAGCAAGCGCTTCTATGTGCGACCTCTGTCGCACCATGTGTAATGCTGAAATTAATACATCAACCGATTTAACAAAGAGAGAAAATGCTTCCAAGTGAGGGCCTGGTGGCAAATAAGTACCCTTGATAATACACATTAGTTTTAAGTAAATTAGCCTTCCAATTTCACCAAGGGTTTCTCTGAGAGCATGCTTATTTGCATCATCGAAATCTCTTTCAGTTGCCTCTCTTACACCAAAAACATCTTGGCTAATAATATCGCCTATAACATTATTTTTCTTCGTCATAATAAACCACTAATAAACATGAATAGCCTCATGATTATACTACAAATATAAAGTATAGTACCCTAAGAGGTTTGGCGTTTATCCCTCCAAAACGGGATGTTACGTATCAAAAAAGCAGCATATTATTCTTTTTAGCTCCCTATTCATTTATATATTACTTATTTTCTTTCAGAAATACAAGTAGATTGAAATTAAACTGCAATTTCGTTGTTTATACAATTGCAATAGACCGTTCAGAAGGGATTTATGAATAAGGAAAAACCTAAATTGTTGGATCAACTTCGTGAGGCTATACGCCTGGAACACTATTCACTGAAAATAAAAAATTATACGTTCATTGGGTACGCCTTTTAATCTTCTTTCATAGTATGTGTCATCCTCAAGAAATGGAAGCTCATGAGATTCAGTCATTTTGAGTTATTCCGTTTATTTTCTTCTCTTCCCTAATTCCACTAAAGCCTGGGAGGGCGCGCCCTTCCAGGAAAATGTAGAACATGTTTTCCTGAGTCCGCCCATGGTGTGGTTAGCGTAAACGAGATTTGCAATCCTACGGATTGTGCTTTGAATCTATTTGGAGCTGATATTATAAGGAAAGAAATGCTATAGGTTAAAAGAAGGAGACAGAAGAAGATAAAAAATTGTCTGTAGAAAAATCCATTGAAACAGAGTTTCTCTAACAGGCTCCTATGTTAGACGAAGTGACACCGCATTCCTTCATTATTTGCTCAATATAATCTTATGAAAACCAAAAAGACTATAATTCTACTTATATGAATCTAGTTTTATTGGAATTAAAGTATAATGCAATGCTGAGATATTTAGATAGAATGGTAATGTAAATTCCTTACCATTTTTGTCTTCATACTTTATTTCGAACTCAACCTCTTTGTATTGAAATTCCTTCATTAGTGTCTTTAAATCTAAGAATATAGTTGAATACACTTGTCTAGGTGCCAGGTATTTTATCGGATATTTAATAATACCAAGCTCTCTTGTTGTAATTGTTGTACCAACATGTTTCAGATTAGGCGCCTTTGTAAAATGAAGATTATAAGCCGAGACATTTGAAATATTTTCAATAATTAAACTGTATGTTGCTTCAAATTCTCTGTCAATTCTTATACTAATTATTGGAGATTCTTCCCTTTCTCGTGTTTTAACCATTTCACGGTGCATAAAACTATTAATCACAACATAAATTATTGTTGCAAGAAATATTGCAATCGCAAATATTGCTTGAAACCCCCCTGCATTTTCATTCATAAAATCTAACATTTCTTTTAACATAACTACATTATCCTTTATTCTATGTTTTGGTGTATTTATATACTCATTATATAAGCTAAAGGATTTTTATATAAAAATTGTATTCTTATTATCAAATGTGGCACTATCTCGCCTATGGGGTCTGAGGTTGCGAAAAGAGATTTAATAATTTTAACATCCTAGGAAAAATATCCCGTCGGAAAGAATATGCAAAAACTTTATAATTACTAATATAACTATTATCAATCAGACTATCTCAAATTTTGTTTGAGAAAAATCAATCTTTTTCCCTCTCCGTAATCCTTTATCAAAAACAGGGTGGTATTTTGGAATAACAAAAAATTCGAGAGGAGTTCGTTCAGAGACAACTGAGGGGAGCTGAGTAGAACATACTCGAACTAAGCCTTTTCTGGTTAATACGGTCTTACATTTTGATTAGGGTTTTTCCTTAAGAGGTCTAGCATTGCTAAAAATACTGAAAAAAGTATTAACTGGTTTTGACTATTGGTTCAGGTACTGTTCTAATATGCTTATAAGCTTTATAAATATCTAAAGCCTGTTGTGCATTCAACCAGAATTGGGGTAACGTATTGAAAGCAGAAGCTAGCTTGACCGCCATTTCCGCGGTAACTGAAGTTTTACTATTAATAATACGATTTATTACTTTCACATCACAGCTAATATGATTTGCTAGTTGTTTTTGAGTTAAGCCTAAGGGCTTTAAGAACTCTTCCTCAAGTATTTCACCCGGTGTTGTTGGAGGCCTATTTATTGTAAACATTGTATATCTCCATTATTCTAATGATAATCGGTGATCCTCACATCAGATGGACCTGATTCTGACCATCTAAAGATCACCCTCCATTGGTCGTTAATTCTAATACTATAAAATCCTTTCAAATCTCCCTTTAATGCTTCAAGCTTATTTCCCGGAGGTGCTCTTAAGTCATCTAATTGAGCAGCGTAATGGACCATATCAAGTTTTCTCTTTGCTATTTGACTAACATTTGCCCACCCGATCCCTTTTTGAAAATAACCTGTGGTGAAAAACTCTTCTGTGTTTTTATCAGAAAATGACTGTATTGCCATCTGGCATTAGTATACCTGATTTGGGTATACCATGGCAAGGTAATATTTTTAAATAGATAGAGAGTATTGTGGAAGATCCCCCAAGAGTTGCTGGTTTGCCAAAAATATCTCTGACTATTCCCAGAGGGTGCGGGTTGGTGAATATGATTTACATTGAATAGATTTGATTCGATAAATAGTCATCATTTAAAGTAACGGGCTATTTTGCCCCATATCAAACCCAAGAATAACCCCGAGGTGTGGAATATGATTACCCTCGACAATAATCTCTTTATACTCGTGGGATTATATAAGGATATGTCAGTAAAATGCAAGGAACGGAGCCTCTTGGATTTTCAAAAAGCTTTTCCAGACGATTGCTGCCGGTTTAACCGTCGTTTTTGGGAAAGAGAGCTTTTCGAACGGCTTATATAGGCATGCGTATCCACAGAAACGATAACGTACAGGCAGCTCACACCGCAAGTAGACAGACTGCAAGGTTCTTAGGAGCGAAGTGCATAGGCATTTTTTTAAGTATAAATTTTAAAAGAAATTTATATCTTATATCCGAAATTAAGCGATAAGCATACAGGGCAAGTGATATTTATCAATTGTAAGACAAAAAATCCTTTTTGACTGATTTTTTACTCTAATTTTAGCAGCCAACAATAAATATATAAACTTGCTTCTTAATTTAATCGATTGTAACTTGAACACCTTCCTGTTTTTCACCTATTTCAATAAAATTCCTGCAATCACTTTACCTTTTAAGCCCACCTCTCCTTCCTAATCCTTAGAACAACAAACTGAAAATTA
>JAUVYC010000068.1 GCA_030603285.1 Spirochaetota bacterium | reverse complement strand
ATCGTCGGCTTTTATCAATTTATCATCCAGCTTCTCGTCTATAACGTACTCCTTTTGGAGCTTTTGAAACTCAGCTTTCTGTTCCTGTCGTACCTGTTCGGAAACTTCAAGAATGGACCTTGCGGCCGCAACCATTCTTTCTTCAGCATCGTTTTTCTCAACCATTGTGTCAACAACATTGTTAAACTCTTTTTCATAGGTCCCGATGGCTTCTAAAACGTCATCCATCATCTTTCTATTTTTAGCTTGTTTAAATCTGCTTTTTGTCTCATTAGCCTGGTTCTGGATGTCTTTTATCGACTCTAAAACTTTATCTGCATATTCTTCGTCACCCCGCATGATAAAGTTTTTTTCCTGCCTGCGTGCTTCCAGCATATACTTTATCATGCGATTTGTATCATCTCCCTTCTCTACCCTGTCCTTTACATTTGTTAGACCGTTAAAACCCATGTAGGTAACAAACACGATCAACAAGATTACAAAGAAAAATCCCATCGTGATCTTAACTCCAACCTTTAAATTCTTCAACATTTTTAAACCCTCCTCAATAATATTTTAATTAACTTCTACTGGCTCCCGAACCTCTTCCATCCTCTCAAGCTCGATCTTCTCTTCCGCCGTAAGAATCCTGTCAATATTGAGTAAAATTATGAGCTTCTCTCCAAGTTTACCAATCCCTCTGAGGTACTCTCCGGACAGCCCTCCAACAAGCTGCGGCGGAGGCACAATATCACTGGATGATATCCTGATCACCTGACTCGCACTATCAACAGCCATACCCACAGGTCTCCCATCCAGCTCCGCCACAATAACACGGGTCATCCTGGTATACTCCCTTTGCTCCAACCCAAACTTATCTCTCAAATCGATGATGGGTATCACATCACCCCTCAGGTTTATGACACCCCTTACAAAACTTGGAGTCTTTGGAAGCCGGCTAATTTCCTTAATCCTTATCACCTCCTTTACCGTTTGAATACTAACCCCATACTCTTCTTCATCAATGGAAAAGCTGATCATCTCATCAAGCTCTTCACCGAACTTCTGAGACTCTTTTTGGTTATCCATTACATGTTACCTCCTTCCTGATCAAAATATTATTCTTTAAAAACCTCCAGAACCTGATTTCATAGCTTATAATCAAAGCATAGTTTATTTTTAAAAGTGATTACCATTGGTAAATTCCTGATTTTTAACTTAAAAATCCGTGATTAAATAGCCGGGAAAATGATGAGAAACACATAAGGATTAAAATTCCAGTATGGAGAGGGTTTTTATGATATGCTTCTGTAACATTGATTCATCATTTTTCTATAGATCATTTCATCTTTTAGCAGCGTCTTGAATCAGGGTTTTTTAACAGGGTTTTGAATCAGGGTTTTTTATCAGCTCTTTAATCAGGGTTTTGAGGAAGCTCGCAACGGTTATCTTCTTCAGAGCAGTATAGTTTTCGACCTCATCCGATTTCAATTACTTCTGTTCCTGTAAGTCTGTATCGAGCAGTTCCCGTACTTTATGCAACAGGACAGTGGGAGTGAAAGGCTTCTGGAGAAAGTTTCTTCCAGGGGACAATACCCCGTGGTGCTGTATTGCGTCTTCCGTATAACCTGACATGTAGAGAACCTTAACTTCCTTGCCAGGGGATGTCATACGTTCTATCATATCTTGACCGTCCATCTGCGGCATCACAACATCGGTTAAAACCAGGTGGATCGGTTCCTCATGCTGCTCGTAGATCTGAAGGGCCTCTATACCGTCATGCGCCTCAAGGACGTTGTAACCCTTTTCAACAAGGACAAGTCGAGCCAGATTACGAACCATATCCTCGTCCTCAACCAGCAGGATGGTCTCTTTACCCCCGAAAGCTTGAAGCTCATCTTCCTTTTGTATTGTTGAAACTGCGGCATGCTCCAATCGCGGCAGGTATATTTTGAAGGTGGTACCTTTCCCAGGCTCACTGTAGGCCCAGATGTTTCCCCCACTCTGCTTTACGATACCGTATACGGTTGAAAGACCGAGCCCTGTTCCAGTTCCATGCTCCTTGGTGGTAAAGAAGGGCTCAAAGATCCGGGATTGGATTTCCTCGTTCATTCCGCACCCCGTGTCAGTCACGGCCATCATCACATAGGAACCGGACTTGACTCCCACATGCTTATGGGCATAATCCTCATCCAGTTCGACGTTCGCAGTACTAATTGTGAGCTTGCCTCCGCGGGGCATGGCATCGCGCGCATGTACTGCCAGATTTATGATTACCTGATCAATCTGTCCCGGGTCGGCCTTCACAAGTCCCAGTGCAGGCCTGTTAACCACGATCAGGCTGATATCTTCACCGATGAGACGCCTGAGCATCTTTTCGATGTTGTTAATCACTGAATTGAGATCCAGGACTTGAGGTTGAATTATCTGCTTGCGGCTGAAGGCCAGGAGCTGTTGAGTTAATGTTGCAGCCTGATCTCCAGCCTTTTTAATCTCTTCGATGCTTTTGCGTATAAAGTCTTCTTTATCAGGGTCTTCTTTATCAAGATCAGCCAGCAGAAGATTACTGTAACCTGTTACGACTGCCATCATGTTGTTGAAGTCGTGGGCCACCCCGCCTGCAAGTCTTCCAATTGCTTCCAGCTTCTGGGATTGACCAAGCTGCGCTTCAAGGCTCCTCGACTCAGTCATATCATGGCCATATATGTTGATATAATTTCCGTCGGGGACAGGCGCTAAATGAAGATTGAACACTTTTTCGCTGAACGTGACTTCGATGTTTACGGTTAATTTGGAGTCCTTCACTTCTGCTGCAATATTTTTCAACTCTTCGGGAACAAATCCGCCGACTTCAGAGCCCCATTTTGATAATAAAGGTTTGGAGGCAGGATTGGCATATAGAATTATTCCGTTGTCCTTAATGCGCAGAACTGGTGCGGGATCCTCTGAAGGAAACCTGGCCAGATCTCTTGTTTCCTCCTCGATTTTTTTGATCTTTGTGATGTCCGTTACCACTGCAAGGCTGCCCTTAAAGCGTCCCGAAGAATCGAAAATAGGCTGTGGGGATACTATTGTATTAAGCTTTAGCCCGTTTTTTACAGTCCAGGTGATCTCAAAAGAGCTTTTCCTGCCCTTTTTCCGTATTTTCATTTGACTATTGAAGATATCAAGGTTGGCTTCATCAAGATAATCTGTTGCCGGATGTCCGATGAGCTCCTCTTGCGAATACCCCCACATCTTACAGAATTTAATGTTCACATAACTGAATGAAAAATTTTCATCTAACACAGCTAAACCATCGTTCATTGTCTCGACTAACTGGCGGTACTGTTCCTCTCTGTCTCTTAGTGACTCTTTAGTCTCGATTAGATCAGTTACATCCCGCCGCGCGTTTATAACCAGGTTGACGCTCCCTTTCTCATCTTTCATCGGAGATAGAATGCTGCTGGTAAAAACCGTTGATCCTTCAGCGCTCTTGAGTTTGTGCATACAACTGTGCGGTTTTCCTGTTTTAAAAACCTTATGCAAGAGGCATTCCTCTTCGAATCTGCCGCACGGCTCGTTATAGCCGTGGATGATCTCATAGCAATTGGATCCGATAGCTTTTTTGCGCCTTAAACCTGTTTTGTTCAGAAAAGTCTCATTCACATCAACAATCTTATAGTCTTGATCGATGAGCAGGATGGATTCATGAATATTTGACAGAATTGAGCGAAAATACTGCTCCCTCTTTCTTAATTTTTCCTCGGCCTTCTTGCGATCGGTAATGTCCCTGCCAACGCTGATAATAGCCTTCACTTTACCATTCTCATCAAGCACCGCAGTATCGATCCAACCCATCCACCTGTATCCATGTTTTGTTAGATCCCGTTCTTCCATATAAACGGTGTGCGGCGGTCGATAAAGACCCTCCATTGCTTTTAAGGAGCTCTCACGATCCTCCTCGTGGATTAACGAGGGGAAAGTTTTCCCTAAAAGCTCTTCTTCCTTTTTGCCGAACAGCTCGCAGCAGGAAGGGCTGACGAAAGTAATGCGGTGCTCGGTATCCGTCTTGCATATCAGGTCCGTCTGGTTTTCAATGAGCAGCCTGTATTTTTCTTCGCTTTTACGTAATAGTTCATCAGCCTGCCTGTGCTCGGAGGTTATCTGTCTTGTATAGAACAGCGACACGGCAAATGCAACGGCAAAGAGGGCAATATTGACCAAAAGAAGCTGCCTGGTAAGCAAGCTGCTCTTAGCCAGGATAACCCTCATTGGGGATTCCACTATTACCCCCCAGCCGTTGGATTCCAGGGCAGTATAGCTGCCAAAGAAAGGCTCATCATCGTGCTCATGCTCTTGAGCCCCCCCCTCCTCACCTTCTATGAATGCTTTCACCAAAGGTTCATCTCTGTAGCTCAGCGACAGCGGGCCCTGTTCAAGGGCGAAGAGGTCGATCCCTGAGTGGGCGACAACCGTGCCCTCCCTGTCTGCCAGGAAGACTGTCATCCCCTCCTCAAGAGGGTAGTTTTGCACATTCTCAATCAGCTCGTTCAACACCATAGAGCCCATAAGAACACCCACCCTCTCTCCTGTTTCTGCGTTTACGGGCAAAGCGACAGAGCAGATTATAAGATCCTCTTCAGGCCGGGGATAAGAGCGAGGTAAACTAAAGGAAATTTCACCTTGCTTAAAAGGAATGGCAAAGTAGGGCTTATCAGCATAGCTCTTGTCAGTATAGACGGAAAGGTTTCCCACCGAAGTTGCTACAACCCATCCTTCGGAGTCCATCACAAAAAGGGAATTTATAAGCAGTGATATCTCGACATGCTGGGTTATAGTAGAATACTGTTCTGCAATATCCATATTACGGAACTCAGGCCGCTCGGCTATCCTGATCAGCCTGTTCTTGATCCTCAGTAGATCTATGTCCAGTTCCCTGGCAATACTGCGGGTGATCTCTTCCTGGTGGGCCTCTGCCATTTCCACTTCCCAGTTCCGGATGTATGGAATAATGTAGAGCAACTGGAACATCAGCAAAGCGCCCAGGATCAATGTAGAGAGCCCTATCAATTTCACTCTCCAGCTCAGAGTGCGCATGTACAGTGCCTCCTGTGATTGAGTATAAACTGCTTCTATTGTACCGCAGTGTATATTCAAGTAAGAATGAAATAAGATGCATGTATGGTATTATAATAACCGTTTGTCAATTATCGGGCAATAAGGAACTTAATGACTATTTATCCGGATGGGTAAATTACTTCCGGATACAAGAGCTCAAGACTTTGTTTGGAACCAGGGACCTATGGGTACGGAACAGGGTACACCAACCATGCGCCAATTACCGTAGAAAGATTCTGTTATCTGAGAGAGAGCTTCAATGTTATTCTTCTATACTTTCCTCTAATTGATCAACATCAGAAGGCCCGGATTGTTTTTTTTCGGTTTTATCCTCCGGCAATATGACCTGAATCAGATCTTTTGATTTCTCCTTCACTGCTTCCAGTAATAACTTTTTCTCCTCAATGATCGTCTCAAATCGATGTTTTACATCAAGCCCTTTTTCAGGAATATTTTTCAATTGATTTTCTGCTATGTTCAACTTTTCAAAAATATTTTCAATTCGATGTTCAATTCTGGGCCACTTCTTAAAAAAGGATAATATAGTAAATTGAAATTTACTAACTGTGAAAAGAAATATGGAAAAAGCACAAATCACGAATATAAGGAAAAGGTAAAATCTTTTTTTCCTGGATGGTCTCCCCCTCTCTATTCCATGCTGCTCTTTCTGGGATTCAACAACTCTCACTGTTGCAATGTCTGATGAGTCTACTGTTTCCTTCTGCCTGTACCTCTCTGCCAGTTCATCGCGGTCAATTTGAAGCTCAGTGCATTTAGATGAGGTGTGGTCCAGTACACTGAGCAGCAGACGGCCATTACTCTCTTCATTAACATTCAACTCGAGTTCAGGTGCACCCGCTTTTATAGGGAGAATACCTTTGATTAGCATACTTCCTATAAAAACCCAGTTGGATACGCTCTTTTCCCGGCAGAAAACCTCAAAGACTGCTTTTGTTTGCCGGTCTGCTATTGTGGTAAAAACTTCCTGACCCTTCTCCTTTTCTTCTATATTCAGTACCGGCACAACACTGCCTTCAGCTATTTTTACTCCAATGTCACTCATTTGTATAGAGCCCATTAATCCCCCCTTTAATTTAATATAAAAAAGCTCTAATTATTCTCTTTATATGTATCTACTGCATGGTCACAAAACAGATTCCCCTTATAATCAAAGCTAGTTTACTTTCAAAGATGAATACTATTGGTAAATTCCTGATTTTTCACTTAAAAATCCTTGTTTAAATAGCCGGAAAAATGATGAGAAACATAGCAAGAAAAACTTAGCCTTCCAGAGGGGTAAGTCCTTTGCGTACAGCATATTTTGTAAGTTCAGCTATACTATGCATATCTAACTTTTCCATAACCTGCCTGCGATGTGTATCAATTGTATTAATACTTACGTGAAGACAGGATGCTATTTCTTTTGTGGTCTTACCCTCAGCTATAAGCTGTAAAACCTCACGTTCTCTCCCGGTCAGGGTAGAAAGAATTGAAACCTCATCTTTTGACAAAGAACGCATATAATCGTCTATTACAATATCGGATATTGTGCGGCTCAGATAAATCTTGTTATTCATCACAGCTCTAATAGCACAAATCAATTCCTCAACAGCACAATCCTTCAAAAGATATCCCATAGCCCCCACCTTAAGCATTGCTATTACGAATTCCTTATCAAAATGCATCGATAGAGCAATCACCTTTGTATGTGGAAGCTCAGCAATGATCTGACGAGTAGCCTCAATCCCATTCAAATCCGGCATGGTAACGTCCATTATGACTACATCGGGTAAAAGTTTTCGAGCAAGTTCAACGGCTATTCGCCCATTGTCCGCCTCTTCAACCACTGTAAGATCGGAATGACTATCGATCAATGCACGCAGACCTTTACGCATGATTTTATGATCGTCGGCAAGTACGATTTTTATATTTCCATTCCTCATATCATCATTTTTTCCTCTGATTTGACGGTATTATAATAGTTGCCTGAGTTCCTTTATCCGGCTTTGATTCTACTTTTAAAATTCCTCCGAAACCATCTAATCTTTCACGAATACTAAAAAGACCGAACCCGTTGGTTTTGTTCAGAAATGGACCAATTGTAGAAGGTTTAAATCCAATACCATCATCTTCAACTTTGATTAACATTTTTCCATTTTTCTTCTTAACGGAAACTTTTACTCTATGGGCACGGGCATGTTTGATGACATTTATTAACAATTCACGCACAGACTGGAAGAGAATAATATTGATATCATTATCAAACTGATCGAGAACCTTTTCACTCTCAAATTCAATATAAATTCCGTGATCTTCATGTATTTGATTGGAGAGCCATCTCAATGCGGAGTCAAACCCCAGTTCGTATAGTACGGGTGGACTCAGGTCGAATGTTAATGACCTTGTATCTTTAATTGCATCCCCGATGAGATTTATTACTTTTTTTAATGATTCTTTAAGATCAATGGACGATATTGATTTCTGCAGCACATCCATCTTTATTTTGGAGAGTGACAGGTTCTGACCAATACGATCGTGAAGTTCTGTTGCAATACGTCGTCTCTCCTTTTCCTCTATCAATGATAATTCAGATGTAAGAGACCTAAGCTGATTCTGATAATCTCGAAGCTTTTGATTGAGATGTATAACGTATATCATGGCAATGATTATAATTATTAAAAAAATAAGAACAATTACAATCCAATACCAATACTGTTTAAAAACATCTTTTATCGTTACCTTGCCAAAATCCTTATAAGGTCCTAAATGAAGTTCTTTTAGACATTCATGCACTGATTGGTAGTTCAAAGGAAATGCCCATCCGGCATACCGTCCTGCACGGGCAGCAGGGGAATCCGGGGCAACTGCCAACAATGCAATACCTGCTTTATCAGCCAACTCAATAGAAGTATGTTTAAGTTTTGCAAATGACCACTCAGGATATAATCTTGTTGAGTGTATAAAAGGGAATTCTTCATTCCCAACCTGTTCATTGATTATCTTGAACTCTTCGATACTGATCTTTCCTTCCATATTAATTCGCTCTAAGACGTCTGTTTTTACCGACCCTGCATCTACCTTGCCGTCCCTTACTGCATAAACGACAGCGTCTTGTGTGCCACCAAACCGGACTTCGGTAAAATCATGATACGGGTTAATACCATATTCATGGAACACTCTTAAAACACTTGCCCAGCCCCCAAAAGCCCTTTCATAAGGAGCCATAAAAGATTTCCCCACCAGATCATCAAGTTCTTTGATGTCTTTCCTGTCATTTCTGCAAAAGATTACTCCGCCGTAAACTGTACAGACCTTGTCCAGCAGAAGATTCTTGAGTGTTACAATTCTATTTACGCCGTACATGACCTCCAGCTCCACATAGTAATATGGATTTACAATCACAAAATCAACCTTCTCAAGTTTAACTGCCGGATGCACCTCATCAAAATCAAGAGGTACAATAATAAAAGTACATTCAGGTATTTGGTTTGTAAGATATTCTGCCGTTGGACTCCACTTCTCCAAACATAGATCTTTTCCACGTTTAGCCAGTACACCGATCTTTACTAAATCATCCTGACACTGTACAAATTCCGGTTTTATCAACACTGCTGTAAATATGATAATAATTTTGATAATTGATTTCATATTATAAAATCTTCGTAAACAAGAGTTCCAATGATTGAGAAGATTATTGTTACGCTTGTTTATTTCCAATTTACCTTCCGGGTTAAATTCTAATCGATAATGATCAATAATTCAAATATTTAATTGATAATTTTTGTACAATTCAGCTCTGACGTATGTATTAATTATTTCAATCAAGGAATAGTAGTTTACAGATATTCCAGGATATGGTAATCTATCTGCAGTTCATTTATAGCTTTCTATGTAAATATGGAATGAGAAGTTCATATAACAAAGAGGTTTATGTATGACTAAAAATATTTTTATTTTTTGTATTATTATCAGCACCTTACTGTCAGTCCTTGCCGGATGCAGTGATGAGAAAAGCTATATTGAGTACTATGAAAAGGGCAAGAGCCTGTATTCATCCCAAAAGTTAGAAGAGGCGCTTCCTTATTTTGAAAAAACGATTATGTTAAATCGGAAGTTTAAACAGGCATATGTTATGGCAGCAAAATGCTATTTTTATTTAAACAGGGAGTCTAATGCGCTTGACATATTGGAAAAGGTGTTAAAATTGTATCCGGATTATACAGATGCAAACTTCTGGTCAGGAAAGATATACTATTTTCTTAAAGAATATAACCATGCAAAGGAATATCTGCATGCAGCAGTTGATGAGGCCAGCAATTACATTGATGCCAGGTATCTGCTCGGGGATATTTATCTTCAGGAAAGGGCTTATGAAAAGGCACTTCTAAACTTTAATGTTGTTGAAGCAAATTTTGATGTTATTGCTCTTTCAAAATTAAAAAAGGGGGAAATATATATTTATTCCAAACAGTATGAGAACGCTCTTGGGGAACTGTTGTTTATAGAACAAAATAAGGATTCACTGGATTATTCAGTGCTCAATGAAGCATACAATCTTCTCTCAAAAATCAATGTTAAAGGAGAAAATAAGTGAGAAAATACATTGCTGTAATGCCCATTGTTTTTCTACATTTCTTTTTTCTCTCATGTGTTTCATTTCAGATTGATTCAAAAAGTTTTATGGCGGAGAACTCTCACTTTAGAAAAACTGATGTCTTTTTTTTAGAACCAATTGTCATCACTTCTTATAATTTCATGGAAGATGAAGCAGTACGGTATATAATGGATAAAAAGCTTGCATTTGCACTATCAAGCAGTGAAGAGATTCGTATGACTGAGGATAAGGGCAAAGGAGAATATATCATTGCCCCGGAGCTCATTATCAAGAACTACGAGGTAAGATATGACGACAGGAATTACTATTTCCTCAGTATAAAGGTTTTTTCAGAAGAGAGCATTGTCTGCTATTTAACCTACGAGTATAACGGAACTTCTTCTATATTTGATGGAAAAGTCCAGAACATAATGATTGAAAAATTTCTCAATGATTTTATAAAAAATATCACCGAATAAATATTTATTATGACAGTCACAGAATGACGGGCCTGGCAGAAAAGGCCGGCTTTAGCTGCAATAAAACCACAATCAAATCGTAATATGAAAAAGGCGACATTTTTTATTCTCCTCCTGTCTTTTATCTCAATATCAGGTTATGCATATTCAAAAGAGAAAAAAACAGTTGTACTCTCAATTGAGGATGTTTTATTCCATGCAAAAGATAATGACCTGGAGCTCAAAGGAGAGCATTTTTCTCTCAGGGAGCTCATAAAGTCGAAAAAAAATATTTACCGTTCATTTTTTCCTGCTATTTCAACAACTATCGGCAGTTCCCGCATTCTCAATCCAGGGGAGGCAGACACAAGGAGTTATAATTTTAATATAACACTGGAGCAGATGCTCTACGATCAGTTGAGCTCACCATTGATGTTTAAAACTTTTGGCATCTCTCTTGAGGAATCGAAGCTGAAAATCATGAAAAGGGACAAGGATGTTGAACAGGACGCTGTGAACCTTTACATCGGAGTTCTCCTGGGGGCAGAAAGGCTGAAAAATAAAAATGAAGAATATGGTTTGTATGGAAGGTTATTAGAATTAATGAGGGCAGAGTATCGAGTGGGTATGAAAACAATGCTCGATGTGATAGATACTGAGACAGATCTTCTTGAAACTGAACTTGGGTTAGAAGAACTTTCTGCTCAGCAGCTGATATTGGAGAAAGATCTCATCAACATGATAGGGTTTGAGAGCAGTAATTATCAGATAGAATTGAACGAC
>JAUVYC010000292.1 GCA_030603285.1 Spirochaetota bacterium | reverse complement strand
AGTGACGAAATTGTTGACCTGTTAAAGCCCTATGACGAATCCGGACTTGACTTTCACGAAGTCTCGCGAATAGTCAATTCTCCGCAGAACAATACGCCGGAATGTATATCACCTGTTTTTCATTAACGATGATTAACAACTCTGTTTATCTCTTCGTCTCCAATTTCTGATTCTTTATTTATCCTTTCTAGCCTTTCTTTCCTCTTTTGTATCTATTCAGCCACAGAGTCACCAAGGCCGTAGGCATCAAGGTCGCAGACATCGGACACAGAGGTTTAGATATTGTATAAAACTATTTGAAATTAAACTTTTAAAAGTAAAATTCAGAATATTTTCATAAATTGACTGAAAAATTCTAAAATAAAAACTTTATTTCTCAGAAATATAACTATATTACCGTGCCCTCGGTAATATAGTTATATTCCTGCGTCTTTGTGGTTAATACCTGAATAGTTACAAAATCTTTTAAATATAAAAGCCTACATTGCCTATAATAACCCAGTAATCAAAAGATATACCGATATATGCATGAATAAAAATAACGGGCCAGAGGGATTTCAATTTTTTTACAATGATTGGAAATGCTATCCCGATGACAATTGACATTATCATTTCTGCCTGAGGGCTGATAACGTGTAAGAGAACTGTTGCAAGAAGTGATATTGCCAGTGCCTGCCAATCACCCACATCATCTTTTATACCCAGGAAGAGAAAACCTCTGAAACAAAACTCATAGCCAATATAGAAGAAGAAGTAGAAAACAGCGCTTTTTAAAAACAATACAGGTGAATCACCGGCATTTCGAACAAGGGGATAAACAGCAGTAAATTCCGGCCTTTTTGAGCCAATATACACAAAAGGAGTTACAACTGCAATTACCAGGAGCGTTATAAAGATGGCTATAAGCGGCCTTTTGATAAAAATACCATAATCGCTTAATTTTTCTTTGAACATTATTTTCACAATAAGAGCCGGGATTATACCTATTATGACGAATGCAGCTGCCCACTTATAATACTGAGAAAAGGCCTGGGCATCCTTAAATGAGAGTGACCGATTTAAATATATCATAAAGAAATCTGCACTCCCCAAATACCGGTAGAGTGTATAGAGGGCTGTAACCAGAATGAGAATTATGACAGTTTTTCTGGTTTTTCTTTCTGTTATCTCTGAACAATTCATTGTTATCCTTATTCCATATATAGTAATCTTTATGTTAGTACCTTAATACTGATTTTTTTGCCCAACAGGCAAAAAAATCTTTTTAATCTTGAATGTGGCTTGTCCACATCAGGTTTTATGAAATAAAAATAAGCTTTCCGAAAACAATGCTTTTTACCTGAGTGGTGAAAATATGTGAGATTTTTTTAAAAATTATTCTCACTTATATTATATAGTATTATGTTAGATAGACCATCATTTTGAAACAAAAGACAAGAGAGACATCCCTATGCCACTCACCAAAAATAAAATCAAATTAAGGCTAACTGAAAATGCCCTCACCGTATTAAAAAAGCGGTATCTCAAAAAGGATAATAAAGGAAACCCGGTTGAGAAACCGGAAGATTTGTTTGAACGTGTCGTAAAAAATATTGCGGAAGCAGATAAACTCTACGACAGTGATACATCTCCAGCACAAACAGAAGACAAATTCTATAATTTGATGGCAAGCCTGGATTTTATTCCCAATTCCCCTACACTTATGAATGCAGGAAGAGACCTACAGCAGTTGTCAGCTTGTTTTGTGCTCCCGATTGAAGACTCCATAGAAAGTATTTTTGATGCATTAAAATATACTGCACTCATTCACAAAAGCGGAGGAGGAACAGGATTTTCTTTTTCAAGGCTGAGGCCTAAAAACGATGTTGTAAAAACCACTAAAGGAATATCAAGCGGCCCTGTATCCTTCATGAGAATATTTGACACTGCTACCGAGACAATTGTTCAGGGGGGAACAAGAAGGGGTGCAAACATGGGTATCCTGAATGTTCATCATCCGGATATCCTTGAGTTTATTAATTTAAAATCCGAACAACACATTCTGAATAATTTCAACATCTCAGTTACCGCCACAGATGTTTTTATGGACGCAGTCCTTTCTGACAATGATTATAAGCTCATTAATCCGAGATCAGGCAAGGTTGTTGGGACATTACAAGCACGGAAAGTGTTTGATCTCATTGCAGAGCGTGCCTGGCAGTACGGCGATCCTGGATTGGTTTTCATTGATGAAATAAACCGGTGCAACTCAACCCCTGCCCTCGGAAAAATTGAATCAACCAACCCCTGTGGTGAACAGCCTCTCCTGCCCTACGAAGCATGCAACCTGGGCTCCATCAATCTGAAAAATATAGTAAATGAGGGACAGATTAACTGGGAGAAATTGAAGGAGACAATTCATACTTCCCTACATTTCCTGGATAATGTAATTGATATGAACAGATTTCCCCTGAACCAGATAAAAAAACTTGTTCATGGAAATCGAAAAATCGGGCTTGGAGTAATGGGATTTGCAGATATGCTGATAAAGCTCGAAATACCTTATGATTCATCTGATGCTTTCGAAACAGGCCGGAAGCTAATACGAACCATCAAAGAAGAAGCAGATAAGGCATCTATTGAACTCGGTGAAAAACGTGGAGTTTTTCCCAACTGGAGTAAATCGATCTATGCAAAAGAAGGGCTGAAATTCCGTAATGCTACAAGAACTACTATAGCACCTACCGGAACAATCAGCATTATTGCCGGCTGTTCATCAGGTATTGAGCCGATGTTTGCAATTTCTTTTGTAAGAAACGTACTAGACAACACAAAGCTCCCTGAAACGAACCCCCTTTTTTTGGAAACAGCAGTTTCAGAAGGCTTTTACTCAGACGACCTGGTAAGGGAAATTGCAAAGCATGGAAGCGCAAAAAGGGTAAAGGGTATTCCTGTAAAATATCAGAATATATTCATAACCGCTCAGGATATATCACCCCTTGATCATGTAAAGATGCAGGCAACATTTCAGAGATACACAGACAATGC
>JAUVYC010000028.1 GCA_030603285.1 Spirochaetota bacterium | reverse complement strand
CGCGATCTAAATCACGCAGAGACTCTTGTGGTGCACATTTGGATACTTCGTGCATCCAGCTGAAGTCAGTTTTCTTAAGCGTGTTTAACTGTCTGTGTTGTTCAATGGCGTTGCTTGATCTGTGTGTTTCTTTGTATTCTTTGATGCGTCGTGCAAGCCCCCAGTTGTAAGCAAAGCGTGCTACACCTGCGTGTTTAGCAAGTAGTGTCCTCTGTTTATTGTTGGGCTTTAGTTCGTAACGATAAGCTTGTTGGGTTAACATTTTTCAATCTCTTTCAGGGCTTTTTTTGCTCTGTTTTTTGCCGAGCGCCTACCATAGAGCCTTGCGCAAAAGCTGGTTAATACATCTATCATATCCTGAACTAAATCGTCCTTCATTTCACTTTCATCAACCACCATTATTCTCCTGCCGGAAGCAGCCAATAGTGCTTCCATATATTCAAATCCAAATCTAACCAGTCTGTCTTTGTGTTCAACTACTATCGTTCTTACATCAGTACCTTAATACTGATTTTCTTGCACGATAGGCACAAACTTTAGTTTGCAAGAAAATATCTTTATAATCTTGAATGTACTTGTCCACATCAGGATCTCTTAAAATTGACAGTAGCTTAGTTCTCTTACCATTCAAGCCACTGCCTATTTCTTTTATTGCTCCTTTAACCTGAAGTCCCTGAGAAGTTGTATATTCAACTAACCTCGATAATTGCCTGTCTAAATCTTGCTTTTGCTCTGAAGAGGAAACTCTAACATAATGAACTACCGAAGATAGCTCGCTTCATAACTTGTCTCCGGATCTTTAACAATAATCGTTCCTGTTGCTAATTGTTCTGCTTTCTAAACCGGCAGAAGCAACTTGCCTGTTGACCATAACCTCCAGGCTGTTTTATATGAAATCCCTTGCTTTTTTGCCCATGTAGATAATTTCATCTTACCCCACTATAGAAATAAGATACTTCATCCGGGTATATTTGTCAATATAATTTTTAACTGTTTTCAACCCTCCCATCCCTCCGCCGGTGAGCTTTGCCCCTAAAGCTCCTCTATCGATAGCCAGGTCGCAGAGATAAATAAGCCTTTCATGAGAAAGTTTCATATCAATCAGTATTTTGTGGTTTTCAGTAATAATTTTGCCAACATTCTCAAGATTATAAGCCTCAAGATTCTTTTTAACTTCCAGAGTCTGCTCGGTAATTAATTTGAGTCTCTTCGAAAAAAACTCGTGATCTTTTTCCTTTTCCTTTCTCACCAGCTCGTCCAGTGCCCTCGTGTCAGCAGAAACGCCGCTGTTTGCAAGCACCACCTCAATGGGCTTTTCGACCTTAATCTTTTCGATAATCTTTTTTTTGCCTTTTAACTGGTAGAGCATCAGCCCTCCATAGCAGGAGGCTGTGTTATCAACTCCGCTTGGTGTTCCATGGTAGGCAAACTCGCCTTCCCATGCAACCTGATTGATTTCATCAATGGATAAACCCAGTTTAAACTCATCATTCAGTGCCCTGGCCAGAGAAACACAGCTTGCAGCACTGGCGCCTACACCGCTGCCGGCAAGCAATGTTCCTCCAAAGGTAATCTTTATGGGAGTTTTACTAATGTCAAAATTCATTACCTCAAGTATTCTATTTATTGATATAATTTGCAGATGTTTTTTGCTTTCTTTATACCCGGGCACCTCAATTCGGTTATCCTCCAGAGTCCACCCTTTTCCACGGCTTCTCTCAACGACAGCTATAGTCTCGTAAGAAATAGATGACACAATAGCAGGCACTTCATCCAGTACGAACTGGTCGCCTATCAGGATCGTTTTACCAAAACCATTTCCTCTTCCCATTAGAAGTCCTCCAATATATAAAAATATTTTATATAAAATATCCCGTTTATCCTGATGTGGACAAGCCACATTCAAGATTATAAAGATATTTTCTTGCAAACTAAAGTTTGTGCCTATTGTGCAAGAAAATCAGTATTAAGGTACTAAAATCTTTTCCATCTCCTCGATTAGCATTTCTTCCTTCCCAGGTGCCACTGTTGTAGCAGCCGTAAGACTGTGACAGGCATCAGAAAAACCTCCAAGCCTGTGTGTTGCGTCGGGGAGCAAGATGTTAAGCCCCATTGCCCTCCCATTCCTTATCTCCTTTTCTAAACAGGCTGAAACTCTCATGGAGATCTTTGCTTCATTCAGGTTAACTTTTCCAAACCCGGGAACTTCACGGGGTATAACCTGAAATCCTGCGATGTACTTGTCGGGGTAAACAAAATCCATGTTTTTAATTGCATCACAGAATGCTCCAATCATCTTAACACCCATCGGGGAAAATCTATTCTCAACATGAAACCACTGTATGTGAGATGTATGATTAAAACCACCACTTTTTAATCTATTGAGTTCGTCTTTAAATGCTTTGTCCTTAATAATTTTTAAACTTTGGACCATGTCTTCACTCTCCCGGGTGAAACCTTCAAGGCAGACCTTTACTCCAGCCGCAGGCCCATCTTTATAAAACCCCGCTCCACCAAGCGTATCAAGATATTCTGTAAAAACTTCACCGGTTATTTCTCCCCTGTTTGTTTTGAATAGATACTGCTCGCCTACCTCTCTTTCATATATATTCACCAGTCCCTGATTCAATGCCTCTATCAAAACCTTTCGATTTTCACTCACCAATCTTCCGTCAACAAAAAATTCATCCCCCGCAGCTCCAAGGGCTGCCAGATAGGCTAAATCACTATTTTTAACATCCATAATTTTTGCAAAAATATAACAGGTGGTAGACGCAGATATGTCCCGGTCCCCTTTAAGGCCGAATAAATCCGGGTCGAGGTTCATTACATTTGGCTCTTTCGATTCTTCAGCAACATGATGATCCAGTATTAAAACAAGATTCTTGCCCCCATTCATCTCGGAAAGAACAGGAGCAATTCTTCCGGCAAAATCGGCAAAGATTAAAATCTTCCCTTCGTTTTGAAATATCTTTTTTAAGACAGCCGGATAGGGCTTTTCGAGACATACAAGTTCTATTTCATAACCGTTTCGTTCAAACGCTTTAGTTAATATTGCCCCTGATGTCAGGCCATCTGTATCGTTGTGATGAAAGATATGGACTTTTCTGGACGGCCATTTTTCAAGCTTTTGTATTGCCAGTTTCATAGAATTAATTAATACATCAATCATTTTATGGCCTGTGTATTGCTTGGAGTAAAATTTATTGAAAATTATCAGATCGAATTAAGCAGCCTCTTCTTTTTCTCTGCCAATTCTACCGGCAAATATACCCGCCAGAACGGTTATAACAACCAGTCTGGTTGATCCTTTTGTTCTCGTAGGCGGTTAGGTTGATTATCTCAAGCATCCATGTAACATATTTCTTTATTTTGCTCCTGGGCTCCTCCTTCATTGTAAGACCGAACCCTATGTTGTCAAACAAATTCATCATCGTGAAAAGTGCGGGGTGCTGAAATACAAGGTTCGTTTTCCTCTTGTGCGGAGGAACCCCTTCCATAGCTTCGCCCATTAGCTTGGCCTGCTCTTCAGGTACATAATCAAGTGCTCCGTTAACGGTAGACATAAAACCGCCAAGCTTTATTAACTACCAAAAGTACGCCACCTCCTTTGGAGGTGGTCTATAATATTTCTAAAACGATTAATTCAAAGGCTATGCCTTTAAAAGCCTTTTGGCTAGGAAACCACCACCTGCTTTGCAGGTGGTTTTTTACTTTCCGGCATTCTCCGGTTAGAGCATAAAATTGAGCCACTTGTAAGCATTATCTATATTTTCAGCTCCGGCAGGCATTGCTACAGTATCGATCCATGACTATTTCTTGAATAAGCAGGCCATTTTCAAGTTGATTTATCCAGCAGTTAGTGATATTAATAAGAGACGGCCATACTGGAAGGAAATTAAATGAAAAATACCCAGGTGTATACCCATTTAAAACAGATCTTCTTCTCGGCAGTTGAAAGGGTAGATCCTTATAAGATGATAAAAAACTCCATTACCCTGAAAGAAAATATGCTGAATATTGAAATTGAAAATAAAGAAATGTCGCTGGAACTTGAAAGGTTTAACAGAATCTTTGTGATTGGTGCAGGTAAAGCAACTGCGAAAATGGCCAAAGCAGTAGAAGAGATATTTTCAGGAAAAATAACGGAGGGCATCATTGCAGTAAAGTATGGTCATACTGAGCCGATGCAATCAATCAAAACCATAGAAGCAGGACATCCTGTCCCGGATGAAAACAGCATAAAAGCTGCCATTGAAATAGAAAAAATATCCCGCCTGACCGATGATAAGACCCTGTTTCTCAATCTGATATCCGGAGGTGGTTCGGCACTCCTCACCTCACCGATCAGGTGTTCCACAGGTTCAGAAACTATTCAACTGACCCTGGATGACGTTCAGAGGACAACAAAGGTGTTATTGTCATGCGGCGCACCCATAGATGAAATAAATTGTATACGAAAACATCTATCAAACATTAAAGGGGGTAAATTAGCAAGACTTTTGTATCCCGCTACCCAGGTAAATATTATTCTTTCGGACGTAGTTGGAGACAAGCTTGATACAATTGCTTCCGGACTGACAACATTTGACGATACAACATATAAACATGCACTAAAAATTATAAATAAATACGAAATCCAGGAAAAAATTCCGTTAAAGGTTTTAAAAGTACTCAAATCCGGGGCAGATGGTCTTATAGAGGAAACACCGAAAAGAAACGACCCGGTGTTTTCAAGAGTACGCAACATACTTATAGGGACAAATTACACTGCTCTCATTGCTGCTTCAAAAAAGGCTCAGAGCCTGGGATATAACACAGCAGTCCTTTCCTCGCAGATTACAGGAGAAGCACGGGAGGCAGCCAGGATTTTTTTCGGTATTGCAAAGGACATAAAAGAGCACAATCTTCTTCTTACAAAGCCTGGCTGTGTAATAGGAGGGGGAGAAACAACGGTTACCCTGAGGGGATCAGGGAAAGGAGGCAGAAATCAGGAACTCGCATTGTCATTTCTGTCTGAGATGCAAAAAAATAATGAGCAAACAGAAGATATTTACTTCCTCTCAGCTTCAACCGATGGAAATGACGGCCCCACAGATGCAGCAGGTGCGTTTGCATCTCTCAACATTCTGAAAGAAAGCAAAAGAAAATCACTCAATATCGAAGAATACTTGAAAAATAATGATTCATATAACTTTTTCAAAAAAGCAGGATATCTTCTAAAAACCGGTCCTACAAACACAAATGTCTGTGATATACAGATCGCAATTGTAAAGTAAGATAAAGTCTTATGGATATATTCCTCTCTTCTGCAAAGCCAGAACACAAAGCACAACCTGAACAATTAAACCTGCAATAATAAGAGCAGAGCTTAAAATGTGATATTAAATTGCAGGCCGGAATAAGCCGGGTAATAATACTGCATTAAAAAGCAAGCGATCTCATATAATTAAAAAAATCAACTTCATTCGCATCAAGTCTATAGGTATAGACAAAATTTGTTGCTATTCTAGTGGCTGCTATTGCAGACAGATAGTTTTCAGGGACTCTTTTCATGATATTTTTCAGTCCGATGAGCTCAATCAGGGCTTTTGGAGTATATTCAGTAATTATTTTCTCTCTCACCCCTGTGTTCCTATGAAGGTCTGAATTGTAAACAGCATCTGTCATATCATTGATCTTATCACTCACCATATTTGTTAGAAGAGTAAAGGGAATCCCCTTTTTATTATGTTCCTCCCATAAAAGATTAAACTCCGCACGTGCATTGCTCTTTATGATCGAAATTATTTCATCTATATATTTTTTTCTTAATGCAGGAATTTCCCCATTTTGCACCCTCATATGTGTCTCGAACTCATCGTTGCTGAGTGCAAGGGAAGCATATACCTCAAGTGAGGATGAAGTGACCCCCCCTTTGTTTGTAGAAGCATCTTTCATTATAATGACGCCGTGTTCCTCTAATCGCAGTCTTGCCTCCTCTGTAATAAAGAGGTTTGCCCCTTCGATGATGATTCGAAATTTCGGTATTCCATGGTCATCAATAAGACTTTGCCAGTTATTAATATTGACAGCCGCAGGTCTCCCTCCGCAGGGAACAAAGAGATCTGCCTTTGCAAGAGGATGGAGATGAAATTTGTTCCTGAACTCCTCTCCATTATGAACAAGTGTGCCGTCTGGTAATGTTACCTCCTTATCGTTGATAGAAATAAAAAATCCTTTCCCGGAGAGGTAGGACTTATCAAAGTGTTCAACCATTTTTCTCTGTTTTGCAAGCCGCACCAACTCTTCCCTTTTGATTCCAACAGGATCATACAGAACACCGCTCCCATCAACTATTGCAATTGTCTTATCCTTTGAAATGAGGATTTCATTACTCCCGAGGTCACCATCCGGGCCACCTGTCTGAATTTTTACAATCTCTTCCTCTCTCAGATGAAGCTTTTCAAGCACACCAAGAACATATTCGTGTACACCTGCAGTTGTCATCCCGTATATATCGTGTGGAATCCCACCGATTTTCGGATCTTTACCAGTGGTAAAAGCCTTCCAGAAAGGATAATTTCTTCTCTTTGCATAAAGCGCAGCCCAGTTCATGAGCTCTGCTGTCCCCTCATCCGGTCCGAGGAAGAGGATTTCCTCTTTACAGCAGAGGTCAAGAACCTCCTCATTCGGCATTATAAGATCAACCATCCCGTCCATGTAGCTCTTAAAGGCCCGATCTTCTTCGTCCTGGTTTTTAAATCCCAATAATATTGTCCCTTTTGACCCGCCTTCTGGTATGTCTTTATTTTTTTTCTGCTGGGTTGAAGCGAGATTATAGTTTTCAATAAAGATTGTATCAAGATTGTTCTCATACCAGGTAAGATTTCTCGACTTTACAATCCGTATTCCACCTCGCGCAATATCCCTGAAACGCACATGAAACCCGATAAACTCCCTGCCGGCAAAGAAAAATACACCAAAAGGCTTTTCAGGAAAGTCGATTTTATTGAGAAATACAGGGTCAAGGCGGTAGGACATGCAGGTCTTATCGCGCATGAAGAAATTTGTTTTTAATATCACATTATTAAAAGTAATGAAGTACTTAAGAATTGTTTTATCTTTTACAGACGGAACATCTGTTTCAATTTTACCGATAATTTCTTTTTCTATACTTTCCGGATTTTTCTTTGCTCTTTTGGGATGAAGTTTATTCACAAAATGAGAGTAAATAAGGCTTACTATTTCCTGCTGCTCCAGCACTGCCTGCGCGATCCTTGATTCAGAGAAGGTGTCTTTTATCAGCCTCATCTTTATATTATCGAGCATACCTTTTGCTTCAGGCTGGTCTTTTAATGCCCTGTTCACGGCAAGATACTCTTCTGTGAGGACGGTTAAAAACTGGTGGGTAAATGCTGCTGCTGAAATTGCATACATCGTCTGCTGAGAAGAGTACAGTTCATCGAGAAAAAGATTTATTATAGGATTTTCCGGAAGCATAACAACAGCATTCAGGTCTTTTGAAAACTCCTCGATTGTCTCCTTGTCTATTTTGTTAAAATAGAATGTGTTAATTCTCTTATGATCGGAAAACGTCTCCCTGTACTTTCTGTTGGAATACATATTGTTATACACGATCAGATGAGAAAAGTTCGAGAGAAACGGTCGTGTTGCTTCCCCGTGGATACCAACCATAACGCGGGTTTCGTTTGTTTCAGGTTTATCGGTAATCGATATATAGGGAGACTCCCTGTTTTTCATCGACTCCCATGCCTTTTTATACCTGGCTATCGTTTCAGGAGCTGACTGTTCCATAAAGGCCTTATTTACGGTATCTTCGAAACTGAGGTTTTCCCTTTTATCTTCTTTCTTCTTGAAGAAGGGTTTTGTAACAATATAAAATCGCAAATAATGATTGTTGGTTTTCTTTTTTGTCCTGTAGCTCTCAAGCCTGAACATTGAATATTTTTTTTCAATTCTCTTTTCTGTCTCCTCGACTTTTGAGGTTTCATCCTCAACAATATAAACAGCCACATCCGGCCGCTCATTTATAATCTGGATACCTCCTTCACCCCCATATTTTGCTATGAGCGCAGATGCACTCAATGCGATAAGATGCTTTGCAATATCATCAATATTAGTTGTTTTAAAGTAATACTCATCGATACCAAGCTCCACAGTAAACCATTCCACCTCTTTGCGTGCTTTCTCAGGAGTCATGTATCCTGTCCTGTGAATAAAATCCTCAAGTTTCACAAGGTCATCAAGTGAGAGGTAGGATTTCTTTTGAATATCTTTCAAGTCTTTCATGATTCTCTATAAACCTTTGAATGTGGTTTTAAAATATATAGTAAGAAGGTCTGCATCCTACTAGAATATAATATAACTAATTTTTTGTCAATATTCTTTCATTGGATAAAACTACTACAATGACACGAAATATTACCAGTTATTGGTTAGAGATACAGGTATCGGCTTATTTTACTGCGTATTTTTACCTCGGGCATAAAGACCATTCACAGTAAAAGGCCACCTCCAAAGGAGGTGGCTTCCTTTTGACAGTCAATTCCAGACGAAAATTGAATATTCATTGATTCAAGAAGGTATTGCCAGCCTTGCGGTAGATACGGTTTGTCTATTTGGTTTCAATAATTACAATATTTCGTTCTTCTTCATCCAGATAGGGCACCTTTACGTGCTGTATATTGAGGTTCATTCCCTTGTTTGAATTTTTCCTTTTCAGCCGTGATACCTCTTTTTCTATCTCTGTTATCTTACCCTTGAACGCAATTATCATGGCCTTTTCCTTTAATATTTTCTTTGTTAATTCGTAAAGGAGCAAAAGCTCGCCCACACCCCTGGCAAGTACAATGTCATAGCTGCCCTTGATATCTTTCACATCGCCTTCAATCACAGAAAAGTTACCAAGCCTTAAGAGTACAGCCACATTTTTTAAAAATGATGCCCTCTTGTACCTTTTTTCCACCGCACAGATTGACAGTGTATTATCGACAACCGCAAGGGGAACTGATGGAAAACCTGCACCTGCTCCTATATCCAGTATCGACGCTTTTTTATTTTTCAATAAATAATAAACGGAGAGTGAATCAAGGATATGCCGGATGATTACGTCTCTTATGCTGGCCCTACCAATGAGATTTGTTTTCCCATTCCACAAGAAGAGTTCTTCAATAAATTGAGAGAATAGGTCAATCTTTTCTTCTATGAAGGATGCCTCTTTTTCTGAAGAAACCATGGGTATCGAGGTTTTAACTATCCCCAGCTTATAAAGCCCTCCTAACAGCAGATCTCTGTGGACATTATCAAGATACATCAACAGACCTTTTTATCAGCTTCATACACCTTTCGCATATAATATAAAAGATTAGTCATATCTGAGGGCTTTACGCCGGATATTCTGGATGCCTGCCCGAGTGAAAGTGGCCTGATCATATTAAGTCTCTCCTTCGCCTCAAACGAGATCCCCTCAATAACTGTATAATCAATATCTTCAGGTATACGCAGGTTTTCCATTTTCTTGAACTGTTGGATCTTCTCATTCTGTCTTGTAATATACCCGCTGTATTTTACCTCTATTTCAACTGATTTAAGAACAGAGGGTGTATAATTCTTTATCTCTTCATCCAGTTCCGCCAAATCATTAATTGACACATCCTTCTGCTTGAGAAAAACAAAGCAGCTCTTGTTTTTTATTTTTTTCTCCTTGAGCTTTTGCAGAAGCTCGATGAACATCCGTTTTCTTTCCCGCGCCCTGGCATAGTCTTTTTCATTCAGGAGCCCGACTCTATGACCGTATTCAGAAAGACGTAAATCCGCATTGTCATGCCTCAGGTTAAGTCTGTATTCAGCACTCGAGGTAAAGAGCCTGTAAGGTTCTTCTGTCCCTTTCGTAATCAGGTCATCAATAAGAACCGCTATATACGCTTCCGATCTATCGATAATTAAAGGAGGATCATTTCGGAGTGCGCACACCGCATTAATTCCCGCCATAAGTCCCTGGGCTGCTGCTTCCTCATACCCGCTCGTTCCATTTATCTGGCCGGCAAAATATAATCCTTTTACTCTTTTTGTTTCAAGCGTTGCTGCTAGTTCTGTTGGAGGTACAAAATCATACTCAACAGCGTATCCTGGTTTCATTATTTCTACACATTCCAATCCTTTGATTGTACGTAAAAACTGCCTCTGAATATTTTCCGGTAAGCTGGAGGATACCCCGTTCAGATACATCTCTTCTGTATTCAACCCCTCAGGCTCAATAAAAATCTGATGCTTGTTTCTATCAGAAAAACGAACGACCTTATCTTCAATAGAAGGACAATAGCGGGGGCCGATGCCTTTGATTTGTCCTGAAAAAAGGGGAGCGACTGAAAGATTATTTCTAATTATCTTATGTGTCTTCTCATTTGTACAGGTAATGTAGCAGAGAGTATCTTTTTTTTCGATTTTTTCTGTAGCATAAGAGAACGGGACAGGTACCTCGTCTCCTTCCTGTTTCATCAGTACATCAAAATTTATACTCTTTCTATTGACACGCGCAGGAGTGCCGGTTTTTAACCTCCTGACCGGAAAACCAATTTCAATTAAGCTCAAGCTCAGGTGATCAGCCGACAGCTCTCCAATCCTTCCAGCCTTTTGTGTATACTTTCCTATATGAATTAAACCTCTCAGGAAGGTTCCTGTTGTTAGAATTACCTTTTTACTATAAAAGATGCTCCCCCTGATCGTTTTTATCCCGCTCACTTCCCCATTCTCTGTTAAAACCTCAGTTGCGATATCCTGTTTGAAAGCAATATTCGGTTCCACTTCTATTACATGCTTCATTTCAAACTGGTAACCTTTTTTGTCAGCCTGTGCCCTGGGTGCATGGACAGCAGGCCCCTTGTTTGTATTGAGCATACGAAACTGTATTCCATGTTTATCAATTACCCTGGCCATTTCACCACCCAGCGCATCAATTTCCCTTACTAGCTGTCCTTTTGCCAGTCCCCCTATAGCCGGATTACATGACATCTGGGCAGCAGTATCCAGATTGATTGTAAGAAGCAGTGTCCTTACACCCAACCTGGCACATGCCAGTGCTGCTTCGCAACCTGCATGTCCTGCTCCAACTACAATTACATCAAAAAAATCATCACTCATTACACACCCGCTCCATTCCTTGCAATCGAATGATCTTTGTTATAGCTGTTACATGCATATGCCATAAAAGCGCATTATCAGGAACCCTAATGTGGACAAGCCACATTCTTTATTAAAAGAATTTTCTTGCCAAAAAAGCAAGAAAATTGTTATTAAGGGTACTAATGTGGACAAGCCACATTCTCGATTATAAAAATATTTTCTTGCAAACTAAAGTTTGTGCTAAAAGGCAAGAAAATCGGGATTAAGGTACTGGGGGTATTTTATATTCATAAAAAATGGGGTAAGACGAATATATTCTATTTATTATATTTTTTCCGTCTTCGTAAAAATATTTTTACCTTTTTCAGACTTCCAGCCCCTTCGCTTTTTGTATTGATCTGTGGGTCATTCTGCAGGGTCATATGAATGATTCTTCTTTCAAAGGGGTTCATGGGTTCAAGGAGTTGAGCTTTCCCTGTTTTTTTTACTTTGTCCGCAACTTTTAATGCGAACTCTTTCAGGGATGTTTCTCTTTTATCTCGATAATTTTCAATATCTAAAACAACCTTTTTCCAATTTTCCCTATCTTTATTAACAATTATGTTCGTGAGAAGCTGCAATGACTCAAGCGTTTTCCCCCGCTTTCCGATAATTAATCCTGCACTGTCTGACAGGATTTCAACATAGAGTTTATCAACTTCCTCATAGGTTTCGATTGTAACATTAATTCCAATTGTTTTAAATAACCCTGATAGAAAATTTTCCACATTTTTTGAAACTGGTTCTTCCATAACTTCAAGATACACCCTGATTTTTACCAAAGTTCCAAAGCTGAAAAACTTCGATTTTCCCGTGATAACCTCTATCTTTAATTGTTCACTATCAACGCCCAGATCTGCTTCAGCTTTTTTAAGTGCATCTCGTTGTGTTCTCCCTTCATATTCCCTTATTACCATATTTTCACCTCCAATACCGCGACATTATCTCTTTTTAACTGGTGATCCTCCCGGCTTTATTTGCTTTTTCTTCATCCTGTAATCAATGATATACTGCTGCCCAATGGTAAGTATATTCTGTATAGTCCAGTAGAGAACCAGACCGGAGGGCATATTCCAGAAAATAAAGAAAAACATGAGTGGAAACAAATATGTCATCATTTTCCCCTGCTGGCCTGTCTGATTCCCTGATGTCAGCTTTGACTGAAGGAGAGTCGTTGCAGTCATTACAACCGGTAAAACATTAATGTCTGTAAATCCCTGATTCCCCAATCTGTATCCAAGCATAGGAACAAATGCTTTAATGGTAGCAACTGTATCAGGCAGTGACAGGTCCTTTATCCAGAGGAAAGATTCATTCCTCAGCTCGATCATACCTGATAAAAGTGTATACAGGCCATAAAATATAGGCAGCTGAAGAATCATTGGTAAACATCCTCCCAGGGGACTTACTTTCTCCTTCTTATAAAATGCCTGTATCTCTCTATTCATTTGCTGGGAATTATTTCTATATTTTTGTTTAATTTCATTTATTTTTGGCTGGAGCGCACTCATCCTTCTCATTGACTGGAAACTTTTATGAGTGAGCGGATAAAGGATGATTTTAATAACAATAGTCATGAGAATAATAGCAACACCATAATTATGAGTGAACCCGTGGAAGAATTTAATCATGATCTCTAAGAATACTACTATTGGTTTTAATACTCGTGCGCCCTTTATTGCCTCGAAGTTATGACCATACATCCTCAGTAATTTTCTATCTTTAGGACCGATATATATTCTGAATGTATCCTCAAACTCATTTCCCCTGAAATATTTACGTGAAATACCGAAGAAATATTTTTCCTTGGTTCTTTGATCAAATGAAAAGATATAGTTTTTCATATCAGGAATAACCCCGACAAAGAAATATTGGTTTGTTACGCCAATCCAATCAAGAATTCTTTCTATTTCAATATACCGGGCTTCCCCCCTCCTTAGTGAGCATCCTCCTGCACCCCTCAGTACTTTATGATACTTCCCGCTTTCATGGTAGCCCTGTGTGGTTATGTTGTACCTGTTTCTAATAACGCTTACCGGTCCGAGAACCGGTCCCCATGCCAGGGTGTATGCAATACTATCATTATTTAAATAAAGTTTTTCCTCATCAAGGAAGGCAAAAACTTTGATCTTCAAATCGAACATATACTCATCGTCCTGAAAAACATATAGCTTTGAAAACCGAAATAGATTACCATTCTCATCCTTAAAGTCCATGTAAAAGGAATAGGCAGTATTAGAAATTTTTTCAGTATAGTAAAGAGTTCTATCACCAAAAGGAATGTTGCCCAATCTATCAAAATGGACTTCAAAAGGGAGAATATCTTCTTCATCATAATCTATCAGTTCAATGGGAGCACCATTTCGATCGAGATAATTCTTTAATTTAAAGCTTATGATTGATGCTCCGGCAGAGGTAATCTGTACTGAATAATTATTGGTCTCAATTGAGATAATTTTCTCCTCAAGGTCCTCCGCAGGAACGACAACTTTCTCTCTGCCAATCATAGTCTCTTCCATCTTTTGCTCTTCACTTTTTCTCTGCTCTTCTTCTTTAGCGGGAGTTTCCTGTACAACCTGTTCGCTTCTCTGCGCAAGTCTAGGCCGTAAGTATAAAAATTGGAAAGCCATTATAATACCGAAAATGATAATAATAGCAATAATTGTGTTTTTATCCATTTTTAAATCCAGTATAATAAATTGAATATGTTGTTTAATATGTTAAAAATCTGTATTCTATATTTAGCCGATCTTGATTAGCCGCTCTTGCTGCTTTACAGCACACAGAGACTTATAAAAATATGCTTTTAACCTTGTCGAATCTTGTATATCCAGCTGGCACCGCCATGATGATTGATTTCAGAATATCCTCATGTTCTATTTAACTTTTTATAAATCGTTCGGATAAAGCGTCTGTACCGCAATTAGTACCTTGATCCTGGTAATCTTGAATGTTGCTTGTCCACATTAGTACCTTAATACTGATTTTCTTGCTTTTTAGGCACAAACTTTAGTTTGCAAGAAAATATTTTTATAATCGAGAAGGCGGCTTGTCCGCATTAGTACCTTAATACTGATTTTCTTGCACAATTGGCAAGAAAATCTCTTTAATCTTGAATGCGGCTTGTCCGCATTAGGGTACTGGATCGAACCCGCCTTTGTGAAAAGGATTACACCGTACAACCCTTTTTAATGTCATAAACCCGCCTTTCAGCAGTCCGTATTTATAAAAAGCCGATATTGCATAGTTTGAACATGTAGGATTGTAAATACATGAAGAGGGGAAAAGAGGAGAGATTGCTTTCTGGTAAAATTTAATAATAAGGATAAAAATATCTTTTAATGATCTTCTCTTTACAACTTCCATTAAACAAATAATATCAAGAAAGAGAATTTATGAGAAACAACGATGAAATATCTTTTTCAGTGTATTGTAACTTTTGTGAAAATCTTTCGTCTGATGTTTTATTACAATTAGTATATCATTACCCTTTCTGAACCACTCTTTTTCTCTTCGAAACAATTCTCTACATACCCTCTTTTCATAATTCCTGACAGCTGCATTTCCCACATTTTTTTTGATAGAAATTGCTAATCTTACATAATCCAGATTGTTTTGAACAATTATTACTGAGTATTGTTTGGAATGATACCTTGAACCTTGCTGTACTAACCGTATAAAATCCTCTCTCTTGCTTACTCTCTCCTTTCTGTATATTTTCTCCCTTTTCTTTTTTAC
>JAUVYC010000060.1 GCA_030603285.1 Spirochaetota bacterium | reverse complement strand
AAATTGAGTAAAATAATGATAATTGGTGGTGGTGCAAAAAGTGATCTATGGTGCTCTATTATTGCAGATGTTTTAAATAGAGAGGTAATAAGATCTACATCATCTGAGATTGCATCCAGAGGAGCAGCAATTATTGCTGGTGTTGGTTCGGGGATATTTGAAGATTTTTATGATGGCTATGAAAAAATGAAGGGTGGAATAACAAGTTTCAGTCCTGATAATAGAAATGTTGCCATTTATGATAGACTATATAAAAAATACATTAAAATTGAAAAAAAGTTAATAATCAATGCCATGGTATAATGGCCTCACATCTGGTTTATGCATCCTTGATAAAAACCATTTCAAGGAGGCTCGAAAATGAAGACCGGAACGTTGGTATCAATCTTGATTATTGCTTTACCTGTTCTGATATGTGTTGGAAGCTGTACAACTTTAAAAATGTTTGTGCAGTCAGAAGAGACAAAAATATTAATTAAGGCAGCAGCGAGTGGTAATTATTCTGAGGTTAAAAGATTAATAGAGGAAGGGGCGGATGTTAACGCTCGGGACAGGGTGGGAGAAACAGCATTGATGGGAGCATCGTGGAATGGACACACAGAGGTCGTAAAGCTGCTTATAGAGGCAGAAGCTGATATTAATGCTCAAGACAATTGGGGACACACAGCATTGAAATTAGCATCGAAAGAGGGGCATACAGAGATAGTTAAGTTGCTTAGAGAGGCCAGTGCAGAATAGCATTGATACCTTTATCTATTACCGCCAGTAGAATGTCTTAACTAACCACCTAGCCATTCACCCACACAGCCACACTACCGGCTTTTCCAACTGAATTGCAACTAAGCCAATTACTATCGTTGCAAAAAAGCAATTATATGGTACAATATTAGCACATCTGGTTTATGCACCCTTGATTAAATCAATTTCAAGGAGGCTAGAAAATGAAGACCAAACTGAATCAAGTGATTGATAGGAATTTTTATAACTCGTGTTGGCGCAAATAGTCAAGAAGCAGGGGCAAATTCACAGAGCTTATGCTTGGGGAAAAGCGTTAATGCCCGATAACATCGGTGAGATTCCATCGGCATGGATCAATATGCTCATTTCTTTTGTCTGAACTCCGAGAAGTAGCGTACCCGGGCGTTATTCGTGCTACTTTGAATGTAGATTTTGCCCTTAAGAGAGCCTAAGGTAAAAGAGAAGATTAAGCGGTTAGTTCAAGGATGATGGATCAAGGCCTGTAGGAGGCTTGCCTATTTTTATGAGATGTTTTAGGATCTTTTTCACTTCATCAGGATCGGTAATGACAGCTATTATCTTCATGGGAGATGCGCATTTTGGGCAGACCATCGGGTCAATTTCATAGATTTTTGCGATCAACCTTGCCCAAGAGGCTCTGCTTTCTGAGGAAGAAACACAACTGTCGGTCTCATGTTCAGCTTGGATATTTTCTGCTTCAGAAAAACAAGTGAGCTTTTCTTTCCAACCATCCGGAGCAAGCCTTACTACGCAGGGCTTGTCGATCCATTTGCCCCGGCTGCGTGATGAGTATAAGCCGTAGCATCGGATAAGGTGTATCCCCTTGGGCGGGATGTGCATCGTGAGAAGTGCGATGAAATCGGGTGCGTCGAAGAGCTTTAGATTTTCTTTGAAATATTCATTATATGATGTGTGGAAAAGCACCTTTCCGTGGTAATCTTCGAGGATTATCTTCTAAGATCCAGAAGAAATTATAAAATATTACAAAGCAGAAGTTAAGAAATTAAGTCTTTTTATTACTGTACAAAAAAGTGAAAAATGGATAATAACTCAGAACGTGCCTGATGAAATTATAGATAAATTTTTGCAAATAGTAGATTCTGTAAGGGAACAAATTAGACAAAAAGGATGGAGATAGACATAATCGCATAACAAGCGGTTGCAGCTGACCGCCTTCGGCGCGGGTATGCGTGGCGTGTCTCGCCTGTGCTTCGTTCTGGTTAGCATGTCGAGCCTTGCCAGAGTCGGCGGCGGCTGAACCGGAGCGTTAGCAGTTCAGACTATATCATAATCACTGAAATGGATATTATAAAAATATAGGCTTGACATTCGGTCTCAATATGGTACCTTAAAATGACCGGGGGTGCCGATAATGAATATTCAATGAGATATAAAACCTGTGACATATCTTAAGTCACATACAGCGGACCTTTTAAAACAAATCAATGATACGCATCGTCCTGTTATAATAACCCAAAATGGCGAATCTAGAGCTGTTTTGCAGGATCCAAAGAGCTTTGAAGATATGCGTAAAGCTATTGGAATTCTAAAACTTATTTCTCAAGGTGAAGAGGATATTAAAAAAGGTAAAGCCAAAACCCAACAAGAGGTATTTAATAATATTGAAGAAATACTGAAAATGAAAAGTCAATGAGTAAGAAGTACAAGGTGATATGGGCAGATATAGCTGAAGTCGATTTGAAAAATATTATTGAAATATATAGCCGATGAGAGTATAGTAAATGCCCAGAGAGTTTTTGATAAAATTAGAGACAAATCCTCAAGTCTATTTATCCTTCCAGAGCGAGGCCTAGTGGTTCCTGAATTAAAGGACCAAGGCATCCTCCAATATCGAGAATTAATTATTTTTTAGACTATTAAGCAATAATTTCCTCATTTCCTTGGTTTATATAAGGCAAAGGGGGTGTGTACACCCACCGGGTTCAAGGAGAATCTTTTGCCTGTATATGTCCCAAGAGAGCAAAATGTTATTCAAAGGATACTAAAAGATCACGGTGGGTAAAACAACTTTCAGATTTTGAGGAACGTTATGATGAACTTTATGCAAAGGGCATGACAAATTACTACATAGTAGTACGGCAAGTATATGATAATACGCATAAAAGAAGCAGTAGAAAAGTTTCTTGAGTGTGGAGACTATTCAAAGGGTATCGCACGAATCAAATGCACCAACCATAACTGTGATCATGAATATTTTCGCCCTTTCGTCGCTTCGCTCAAAGTGGCCTGCAAAACATGGTACCTCTGTCCGAGCTGTAACCAGAAAAGAATCCTCCTCTTCTCTGAGCATATGGCGAACGATGTTCTCCTCAAATTACCTCACAGGCAATACGTCTGGTGTATCCTGACCCCCCATTCCTCATAAAAAACTATAAATGTAAGACATGGGGGGTTTAGCACTTCGTATCTACTTCAGAAATGACAGATCCCTGTTTGCTGATATCTCAAAAATGATCTTCTCGATTATCAGTAAAAGACCACCTGAAAAGTAGGTGGCTTTTTACTTTTGTAGGAATTTAAACTTCGGGGATACAATTTCCTCAGTCGTTGAATGGTTTAGTATCAGAATAAAGCCCATTAACTTAAGAAAGCTGTAGAGTTGATCATACTTTGTTTTGGACGTTGTTACGCAAAATTGCCAGGTTTACTAAAAGAGAGTATTAAATGACTTCCTCAAAGTGTACTATTTTTTTTTACACGTAATGATCTGGAAAATGCGCTATCTTCCGTACTGCCCTGAACACGGTATTCGTATATATAATAATGGGTTTGTTTATTATAATGGATCTTCAACAGAAGACCTTTTAACTGCTGCCAAACGTAATTTGTCCTTTCATACTGACTATTATATTGCTCATTTTTTTAAGCAAGGAGTTAAGATGGAATCGGAGCGCCTTTGTTATGAAAATAGCGAAGGTTCAATTTAATATAACGTTTTTACTGAAATGTTGGCTCATAGTGTTTCGTTGAAAAAGCTGTTAAAACATATCACAAAAGAAGAACCCAGAAATGCTGTAGAATTATATCTTTGGGGAGGAAAGATCGATCTGGAACATAATGAATTTGTTCCATATAAACCTCTAATGGATGTGAGGAAACACCTCGAGCATGATATTAAGATGTTAGCCACAAAATTGGCAGACCGGTACGGTACCCATGGTGGAAACTGCGAATGATTCTTTTGATTATGTTCAATATTTTGATAAACAATCATGAAATATACCAAATCTATTGAATCTCATTTTTTTTAAGTATTTGATAAATCCATATCTGCTCTTGTTCAAATAATGTTATCTTCTCCATTTTAATATCCGGAAATGAATTAATCAATTCTTCAATTGAGAGACTGCTCACCTGGTTTAAACTCTTCGCCGGGTCTAACAATACGTAGAGCTCATCTAAAACAGCACGTTCCGGATATGAGTGGGAAGCGATATATACAGGCGTTCCACTTTGAATATACATCTTCATATTAACAGCTTCTGTTTTTGCTTGTTCGGGCGTCATTAATGGACTGAACAGTGAGTGGTGATTAATATCGGTTCGAATCTTGTAAATATCTTGATAATACAGCCTGAGGGGGTAATCCGCCCTCCCCACAGAGTTCCAGAAATGAGCGCCTTGAGGAAGTATTTCAAATATCTTTTCTGCATATTCAGGCACTTTGGTATAATCCCTCTTATTCGGGTTCACAATATACTCAACTACCTCCCATGTATTCAGAGCCCAGTCCCATTCAGGGTAGTTTTTAAAGTAGCTCTTCACTATACCCTGTTTTTTACCACCCTCAGCTACCCTGCTATAAATGAACGGTGGAGCAATAAATGTTGGCAGCAAGCATAGCAGGATAATTCTTGCTGCTTTCCCTTTATGAAAAAGAAAATCGATTGACATGATAATGGGTATGCTTAGTATGACATACACAGGTAAGGCAAAGGCATACATATCCCAGATAAAGTAGTTGCCGGACCATATTATTTGGGCTATCAGGCTAAATAGAATGAATATAAACGTTAATCGATAGCCTTTCTTCTTCCAAAAACAATAAAATCCGAATAAACATAAAAAAAAGGCTCCCGAAGGATAATTCAACAATATCAAAATGAGATAGTTTAATCGCCAGAATCTTTTTTCATCAGGGGAAATATCTTTGGGAAACATGTACTTTTTAAATCCCCCTCCCGTGGCATAATGTATTGTAATTTTTAGAGCTTGCAATCTCACTTCAGATGTTGATTCGCCTGATTGTAACCATCTCACATTTCTCCGGTAGTCAAGTATAAATACATACAAATAAAGCTGGAATCCCAGTAAAAAACAGAAGGTCAATATTAACATTTTCTTTAGCGTAAGAGTTTTTCTCTTATAGATCATGGCACCTATTAAGAATAAAAATGCAAAAATAAACAATCCTATTAACACATGGTTACTGCAGCCCAGACCAAAAAAGAATGCAGCAAAATAAAGATTTATTATCTTTTTATTTTTATTGTAACGTACTATGAACAAGAGAATTGCGGCTATTATGGCAGCATTTAAAGTGTATACCTCAAGCATTGTTGAATGCCACCAGAGAGAATGCGACATCATGAGGATTAATGCACCAATCGCTGAAACTAATTTACTGGATGTAAGCTCCATACCGACACGAAACATAATATATACAGTCAAAGTTCCAAACAGAGCAGATAAGAGCACAAGATAGTAATGTATATTCGTGGATGGAAACATCCAAAGCCAGCCATAACCTAAAATGTGGAATAAGTTGTGATAATTTACCCATGAGCCCAGTGTCAGATTAACAACATTTGATACTATGAGAGTGGCATCTACCCAGCCCGGGGTTTTACAGGCGGTTATAAAATAAAAGACTGCAGGAATAATCAAGAAAAAATAATGAAAGTGCTTGTGCCATAAACGTGTAAGTTTACTGTTGTCTTTAATAAAATGAGGTAGTCGATATTGATAAGTATGTTTCTTCGATTCCATTGATGAATTCATGGGTATTTTCCGTAAATGAATTTTATATCAATATGTGGCGATTTTCAAGATAAAAAGTGTTTGAATTGATTGTGTTGCAATATTTATTGCCAAGAATTTTAAATAAGCAGAAATTAATACTTGAACTCGAAGGAATCAAGAATTAAAATGTGTGATGAACATCATCTTCGAAATATTCGTTCAGTTTGCAGGAATTAAATGGTTAAAAGAAATATTTCTATATACGACTTTGATGATACGATTTATAATGGGAATTCAATCATAGACTTCTGGGGATTTTCAATCTTGAAGTATCCCAGAATATTAATCTGGGCTCCATACCAATTTGTCTCGGCAATTCAATGGAAATGCAATATGATCACAGCAGATAAGTTCAAAGAAGCCTTTCTGTCATTTATAAAATCAGTACCATCAGATCTTCTGGAGCCCTTTATTATGGATTTTTGGGGGACACATAAAAAAAAGGTTCCTCCCTGGGTGTCAAAACAAATTGATTCAGACCGAAAAAAATCTCTGTATCCAATTTGTATATCTGCATCTCCCGGCTTCCTTCTAAGGAGCATTGTAAAAGAAATCGGGTTTGAAACATTAATTTGCACAGAGTTCATTAAAAGGGGAACGGTTCAAACAAACAGGTTGAAAGTTCCCAATTGTAAAGGAAAAGAAAAGATTCGCCGCCTCTATGAATGGGCACAAAAAGAGGATATAGAGATCGTTGTTAAAAAAGTGTATTCTGACAGCATTTCAGATCTTCCGCTTTATAAAATATCCAGAGAATATTATCATGTTTCAAATGGTATAATAAAAAAAGGCTTACCGGTATAATTGAGCCGGAATATTTAGAAATCTCAAAATAATACAATTAAATGCCAATAAATTGGGGAGAGGACGCCGGCGACTAATTCAAGGAGGATATTTTGCAATTTTTAAAAGACCTGCTATCCCTTCTGCGCGTCAAACATTGGGCCAAGAATATGTTTATATTTACTGCTCTTTTGTTTTCGGAAAAACTATTTGAATGGCAATCCCTGTTGGTTAATACAATAGCATTTTTTGCATTTTGTTTCATATCCAGTTCAATATACAGTATAAATGATATTCATGATGCCCGGGGAGATCGTTTGCATCCAAAAAAGAAAAGCCGGCCCATCGCTTCCGGGAGAGTCGGAAAAATACAGGCACTCCTGATTGCCTGCATCCTTTTAATAATCAGCAGTATAATAGGAGTCAAATTAAGTCGTTATTTCTTTTTAGTTTTGCTCTTATATTTTGTATTGAATTTATTCTACACATTCATTGGAAAAAATATAATTATTATTGATGCTTTTTGTATTTCATTGGGTTTTGTACTTCGAGTTATAGGAGGCTCTTTTGCTATTTCTGTACATTCTTCCGGATGGATGATTATGACCACCTTTTTTCTCTCTCTTTTCCTCGGTTTTGGTAAACGGAGAAACGAAATTCTATCATTGGGAGAAGATCCTTCTTTTCATCGGAAAGTATTGAAAAAATACGATATTGGATTTTTAAATCACATACTTATTTCTTGCGTTACAATTTCGGTACTTTCATATGCATTGTATACCCTGGATACATCAGTAATACAGCGTCTTGGGACAAATAAACTGATTTATACTGTCCCAATAGTTACCTATGGTTTTTTCCGTTATATGCATTTACTCTGGGAAAACGAAGAAGGTGATCCCACTGATTTAATATTACATGACATGAATATGTTGATTGATATATTTCTGTGGTTAGCATCAACTATACTGATTATATATATATCTAAAAGCAGCTGAGGATATAAATAAGGTTATGAAAAAGTCAAAGGTTGCAGTATTAAAAACAAAACCGGAAACAGTTTTAGATGATTATGTTAAAATTATGGAAATGGCAGGCATGCAGGACGTTTTAGATAAAAATACAGCAACAATTTTAAAGGACAATATTTCATGGCATTTACCAATGCCTGCAGCCAATACCACGCCATGGCAGCTGGAAGCTGTGATTATGGCGTTAGAAAAATATGGTTTTAAAAATATTACTTCGGTAGAAAATAAAACTGTTGTAACCCGTCCTAAATATGGGGAAAAGTATAATAAATTGGATATTATTTATAAGAAATATAATATTCCGGTATTGTATAATTTTGAACCTGGTGATATGAAATGGATTGCATATAATCCCCAATCAAAAATGAATGTCTTAACAAAATTGTACCCGGAAGGTATTTTTATTCCTGATTTTTTTATGGGAAAGAATATCATCCACCTTCCTACAATGAAATGTCATATATATACAACTACTACCGGCGCAGTGAAAAACGCATTTGGAGGATTACTGAGTACAAAACGGCATTATACCCATTCATGGATTCACGAGACTCTGGTGGATCTACTGAAGATACAGAAGGAAATTCATTCCGGGATTTTTGCTGTAATGGACGGTACAACAGCAGGAAACGGCCCCGGCCCCAGAACTTTGGTTCCAACAAGAGTTGATTATATCCTCGCAGGCGCTGATCAGGTGGCGATCGATGCAGCGGCAGCAAAAATAATGGGTTTTAATCCCATGGATATAAAATATATTCGAATGGCAGATGAGCAGAACCTGGGGAATGGCAAACCTGAGAATATTGAGATTGTTGGTGATGATATCTCCCGTGTAAATTTACACTTTCATGTGGGGGATAACCTTGCAAGCCGCGTTGGGGACCTTCTCTGGTTTAGCCCTCTAAAAATATTCCAGAAACTCTTATTCCGTACTCCACTTGTATATTTGTTTGTAATAGCTTCCGATTGGTATCACGATAAGTTTTGGTGGAAAAATAAAGGGAAAAAATTATTCGTAGAATGGAAAAAATCCAGCCCCTGGGGCAAACTGTGGGAAAGTTATTGATAAAATATTTTTACTATATCCAGCGCATTAATTAGTGTTTTGGACCTGATTAAAATCCAATCGCGAAAATTTACCATGGACTCAGTTTCAGAATCAGCCAGGCACCAAAAACCTGTCACCTTTCCCTCTAATAGGCTTTGTACGAACCTACTTACCCGTGTCATAGACGGCCTGTTCCCTCACCTGTCCCAGGCTGTCCAGAACGAGAACGTTCATTCCCGGACGGTTCAAGGAATACTCCTGGCCTGATATCCGAATCGAGGCCCGGCTGTCGTGTTTCCTTCCTGACGAATAGATGGCCAGCTCCAGATCCGGTAACAGGGACTGAAGGATAAGATAGCTGGAGCTGTGAATCTCAACGGGCTGGTCGTTGTCGATGATTTCCAAAACAATCCTTTCCTTGTGCATGACAGCTAAGTAGGAACCCCCTCTGCGCAGCGTATGTATATTGGAGCCCCTCATCACCATATATTTCTTGCAGAGGTAGGACAGATTGACAGCCACATCGCCTTTCGCAGCCAGTACGATCGTGTTCCTGGAATGCGTTATCAGCAGGGCATTGAACAGGTCGGACTGGGAGTACCTGGGCTCATTCACATTTTTGGCCGGATCACTGTAGTAGTCGATAATGGTAGGTTTCTCCGCGTGCTCTATAGATCGGATTTTTCTCGCGGTAGACTCATTAGCAGAGTTATCGTACTCCTTTTTGAGCAGAATGAAGCCATCCTCGAATCTGACGACACCGTAATCCCCGCTTTCCAGATGAGCCAGTACATAGCTGCGTGCATGACCGGGACCGGGATCCTGCGCATATTGATACCAATTCTCGTGCATATCGATTGCTGGCTCTGGCGGATACAGGTCAACCAGGATATAATCAGTATCCGGATGTGGCGTCTGCCAAAGGTGAATCTGGCGACGTCCTGCCAGATGCGGTACGAGACGGGTAGTGGTGGCAACCGAGGCATCCTTCGGGATCTGTTCAAAGAAGGAGTAGACGGTTTGCTGCCTGGCTGTCGGTTTTAGAAAACCGGGGAATCGCTTCGAGAGAATCAGTCCGAACTCGAAGTTCATCAGCAGACCGGCAGCAAGAAGCGTCAAGACCACTACCGGGATCTTGATCCTGCTCCAATTCTTGCGAATCGTTTGGATTCCACAGGCAGTCAGGAAGAACAACTGAGGTATGATGTGAGCGGAGTAAGCACAGCTGATCGAGTAATTGAAGAATGTATTTGACAGCAGGATGATCGCCAGACCCGGTAAAAGTAGAAGTATTGCCTTGCCTGCAAACAGCGGAAGGAAAACAACCGGAAGCAGGATGTGCAGCAGGTACTGAAGCTTGGCTGGATCGAAAAAAACATGCTTGAACACGAACTGCGGGTTTGTAAACAGGGTGATAATAACCCCCGTGAAGTTCTGGTGCTCCGGTACTGACAATGCCCAGTAGTTTTCCAAATCGGCATATCCACCGAGCGCGGACATGGTCCTCATCTCTAGAAGAAAATACCCCAGACAAACGGCCAGGACCGTGATTCCCAGTTTGCGCCGCTGACGGTCTAATAGAAGATACAGCCCCACTCCGGAAAGAGATACCGCCGTGTCTTCTCTGGTTATCAGCGCTAACACAAAAAAGACCCAGAACAGGCGATAGTTGCGGATCTCCAGGCCGTACAGCAGAAAGCACATGAAGGGAATCAGAAGCGCGAGTCCATGAAAATCGTAGTTGTTCATCCCGTGCAGCGGCGGATACAGAAGATATACCACTGCGACGATCAGGGCTGTCCATGGATCTCCTATTCTTTTCCTGGCGAGGAGATATATGGGAATGGCGGCGGATGACAGCAGCACAGATTGAAGGATAAGCAGGGTGCTTGCATCTTGATGAATAGCATAAATCGGTGCCAGCAGATAGTAAAGGGGCTGGAAGTGGTTGCTGAGATGGTTGAGGGTTACCCACAGGGTGACGCGGGGATATCCTGTGTGAAGAAGCGTATAGAAAACCTGATTCTGCCAGCCCAGATCAAAGGCATAGGAATGAAATGACCGATGTCTGAATACGGTATAGACAATGAAGAAAACCGCATAGGCTGTGGTGAACAGGATAAGCAGCGAGAAACTGAGGCGTTCCGCCGCCTCGTGGGTCTTGATGTGAAGCTCACGGGATGCTCGGGTCTGCCTGCTGAGGTTGTAAGCGACCAGAAACGCTACTGCGACGAACCCGGCGATCAGCAGGAAGACCTGGAATGGATAATAGACCTCGATCGCCTGCACCGTCAGAAAAGGCCAGAAGCCCAGCAGAATCCCGGCTGTAAAGTACTTTGCAGTTTGATCCGGGGATATTCCGGGTCTGCCGTGACTGCGGGATAGGACTGTGGTGAGGAGGTTCAAGATAATGAAGAACAGCAAGGCGCCGGCGGTCAGGAAGAGGATGAGCCGATTCCGCCCCTGGACGGTCAGGTTGTTGAAGAAGATGTAGGAGTGAAAAACCTGTCTGGTAACGGTGAAAGACCAGGCAAAAAAACCTGCCGAAGCTCCGGAGACGAGCACCGTGACCGCAGGCACCATTCTCGGTAAGGGGGTGCCCATAATCAACCTGCGGTCAGTAGGGGACATTGCGATATCTCGAATATATCCTGCTTTTCTATTAAATTATACTGTGCTCTAAAACTATGTCAAGAAAAATAGCAAAAGCCAACTCAGATTGCCAGATCCAGAGTTAAAGAGTTCGCACAGCTAAGGTTTCTGTTGTTTTTTAACTCCCATTCTGATATAATTTTTATCATTACACTGATGTGGACAAGCCACATTCTTGATTTTAAAGATATTTTCTTGCAAACTAAAGTTTGTGCCCAAAAAGC